>DATJVC010000033.1 GCA_035501935.1 Gammaproteobacteria bacterium
GCACAGAAGGCATCGGCAACAACGGGAGTCCACGGGCTTATGATTCGCTTCAACCGTCGCATGGCGGTCATTCTGCACGATCTGCTCATGGTCGGGCTGGCCTGGCAACTGGCGTGGCTCGCGCGCTTCAATTTTTATTTCGATCAGATCGACTGGCGCCACAATCTCGTTTCCATGTTGATCGTCGTCGTGACGCAGGGCATGGCGCTGTGGCCCGTTGGGTTGTACCGCGGCCTGTGGCGTTTCGCCAGCATTCCGGATTTGTGGAACATTCTGCGCGCCGTGGCCGCCGGCTCGTTGTGTTCACTGCTGCTGCTGTTTATTTTCACCCGTCTGGAGGGCGTGCCGCGCACGACCTTCATTCTCTACCCGGTTTTTCTCATTCTGTTTCTGGGCGGACCGCGTCTTCTTTACCGTTTGTGGAAGGATCATGGGTTGAATTTCCGCGCCCTGTCGGGCGGGCGGCGGGTGCTGGTCGTGGGCGCGGGGCAGGCGGGTGAAACGCTGGTGCGCGACATGCTGCGGGACGGCGAATATCTGCCCATCGGCTTCGTGGACGATCAGCCGCGCCTCTGGAACACGCAGATCCGCGGCATCTCCATTCTGGGGGCTGTGGAGCGCCTGCCGGAGATCGCGCGTCTGAACAGCGCGGAGTTGATCATGATCGCCATCCCTTCCGCGACCAACGCGCAGATGCAACGGATTGTGGCGCTGTGTGAGCAGGCCGAGCGGCCGTTCCGTACACTGCCGCGGCTGCGCGACATGGTGGACGGCCAGGCCGGTGTGAAGGCATTGCGCGAGGTGTCCATCGACGATTTGCTGGGGCGGCTGAAGGTGCAGCTCGACTGGCGCGCCATTCAGGAGGGTATTGCCGGTCGGACCATCCTGGTCAGCGGCGGCGGTGGCTCCATCGGCGCGGAGATCTGCCGTCAGATCGCGCGCCTGGGCCCCGATGCGCTCATCATCCTTGAGCGCAACGAATTCAATTTGTACCGGATCGAGATGGAGTTGCGCCAGGCCTTCCCGCGTCTCAAGTGTCATGCGCTGCTGGGAGACGTGGCGGACGCCGCGGCGGTCAATCACGCCTTCGCCACCCATCACCCGGAGATTGTTTTTCATGCCGCGGCCTACAAGCACGTCCCCATCCTGCAATTCCAGGTGCGCGAGGCGGCGCGCAACAACATTCTGGGAACATGGGTCATCGCCAACGCCGCCATCCGGCAGGGCTGCCGGAAATTCATCCTGATTTCCACCGACAAGGCGGTGAACCCCACCAGCGTCATGGGCGCCACCAAGCGGATCACCGAGATCGGCTGCGAAGTGCTGAACACACAGGGCCCGACGCGGTTCGTGACCGTGCGATTCGGCAATGTCCTGGGCTCGGCGGGCAGCGTCGTGCCCCTGTTTCAGGAGCAGATCCACAGCGGCGGCCCGGTGACCGTCACGCATCCGGAGATGACGCGTTATTTCATGACCATTCCCGAGGCCACCCAGTTGATTTTGCAGGCCGGTGCCATGGGCCGGGGCGGCGAGATCTTCGTGCTGGACATGGGCGAGCCGGTGCGGATTGCCTATCTCGCAGAGCAGATGATCCGTCTGTCCGGGCATGTGCCCGGCCGCGACATTCGCATCGAATACACGGGACTGCGGCCCGGTGAGCGGTTGCGCGAGGAGCTGTTTCATCAGGGCGAGCAACTGAAACCCACGCCGCACGGGAAAATCCTGCTGGCCCAGCATCGCCCGGTGGAGCGGCAGTATCTGGAGCAGGCATTGAAGGAAATGATCGCGGCCTGCGAGACTTTCGACGAGGCGCGCATTTTTGCGCTTATCAGGCAATTGATCCCGGAGATGAGCGGACGGGAGCAGCCGCAATCCAATGTCGTGGCCCTGCAGCCCAAGGGGGCGACATGACGGCAAAGGTGCGCAAGGCCGTGTTTCCCGCCGCGGGACTGGGCACGCGCTTTCTGCCGGCCACCAAGGCCAGTCCCAAGGAGATGCTACCCATCGTCGACAAACCGCTGATTCAGTACGCGGCGGAGGAGGCGGTGGCGGCCGGCATCACCGATCTGATCTTCATCATCGGCCGCACCAAGCGCGCCATTGCCGATCACTTCGACAAGGCCTACGAGCTGGAAGTGGAGCTGGAGAAGTACAAAAAGAGCCGGATGCTGGAGCTGGTGCGCAATATCCTGCCGCCCAATGTGAACTGTATTTACATCCGGCAGGCCGATCCGATGGGACTCGGTCACGCCGTGCTCTGCGCGCGCGCGGCGGTGGGCAACGAACCCTTCGCCGTGCTGCTGGCGGATGATTTGATCGACGGCGCCGGCCGCGGCTGTCTGGCGCAGATGGTGAAAGTCTATGAGGAGAGGGAAGCCAGCGTATTGGCGATCGAAACCGTGCCGCCCGAGGAAACCCAGCGCTATGGCATCGTGGAGGCCGGCCTGGTCGCCCCGCGACTGAGCCGCATCAAATCCATCGTCGAGAAGCCCAGCCCGGACAAGGCGCCGTCAAACAGGGCCGTCGTTGGACGCTACATCCTCACACCGGCCATTTTTGATTTGCTGGAAAATGTGGGGCGCGGCGCTGGCGGCGAAATCCAGCTTACTGATGGCATCGCCAGGCTGCTGGGGCAGGAGCCCGTGTATGCCTATGAATTCGAGGGCAAACGCTACGATTGCGGTTCCAAGATCGGCTACCTGCAGGCCACGGTTGAATATGCCATGAAGCATCCCGAGCTGAACAAGGATTTTTCCACCTATTTGCAGCAGATCAAACCCGGATGACGTGCGGTATGCCGTTAGAATCAGAAGCCCGGCTTGCCGGGCTTTTTTATGCGGCCCGGGTGCCGTCGCTCATTCGCGCCGCTGGGTCGGCGGCGGCCGGGCGGAGCTGCCTGCGATCGATGAATATGGCGTTGCCCTCGATGCGCTTGGCCTGGGCCTTGGCCTCGGTCGCCAGCGTCGCGACGTCGTGGGCCAGCAGCGGGACGCTGTCCTGCGGGATGGAGACCGCGCCGACGGATAGCGACATCAGGGGGAAAAACACCATGTTGCCGCGGCGGTCGATGGACGGTATGCCGCCTCCCGCGAAGTCGTCTGCGTCATAAAAGCGCTCGAGAAGATCGGAGAAAGAGCGCATGATCCGCTCGCAGCGATCCCTCCATTCGCTGCTGAGGAAAATAATGATGAAATCGTCGCCGCCGATGTGGCCGACAAAATCCAGCTGCGGATCGGCGTGTTCGGTGATGACCGTCGCCAGCATGCGGATGATGTCGTCACCACGGGCATATCCGTATTTGTCATTGAAGGGCTTGAAGCAGTCGATGTCGCAGTAGCAGACCGTAAACGGCTGGTTCGCCGCCAGAAAGTCACCGATCGTCTCCGCAATGGGCACGTTGCCCGGCAGCAGCGTCAACGGATTCGCGTAGCGGGCGGCGCGGATTTGCAGTTCCGTGATTCGTCGCAGCAGGTCGAAGACGGAGGCCGTGCCGAGGTAGGCCTGCCGATCACAGATGATGAAGTCGGTGCCCGCGCGCCAGGCCTCGCCGTTCGTGAGGATGTGGCTCACGCTCTCGACGGGGGTGTCCTTTTCGACGATGACCGGCGCGCTCATGATCGTCGCGATTGACTGCCGGCCGTACAATTCGGGTCCATAGCGGCTCGCGTACAGCTGCATGAACTGGTTGCGATCGACAATACCCATCGTGCGATTGCCATCCACCACCGGGATCGACTGCAACAGCGACTGGTTCAGGAAAATCTCGGCAACCTCGTCGACCGTGGTATCGGGGCTGACGTACGGCGTCCTTTTGAGAATCGATCCCACCGTTTCCCTGAAGCGCACCACCCGCGTATGCATACTGTTGTGGTAACTGCCGTTCAACCATCGCGGGTCGATATCGCGCGGCGGTTCGGCGCTCGGCTGTCCAAAATAGAAGCCCTGTCCAAACGGGATGCCGAGGGTGCGGACAATTTCCAGTTCGTCGAGGGTTTCGATGCCTTCGGCGATCACCGAGCAATCCATGTCGGCCGCCAATCCCTGAATGCTGTGGACAAACTGCCGCTTGACGGCGTCTTCGTGAATGCGGGCGATGAAATCGCGATCGATCTTGATGAAATCCGGACGCAATTCAAGCCATGCGCGCAGGCCGGAATGGCCACTGCCGAGATCGTCCATGGCCACGTGATAGCCCAGTTCCCGGCAACGTCCGACGATGTCGCGCACCGTGCCGAAATCCTTGATGATGTGTTTTTCGGTGAGTTCGATGACGACCTGCTGTTTTTTCACGCCCGTAAAGCTCGTCAGGACGTCCCAAGCCGTACGTTCCCTGCCGGGCGCGAGAAGGCAGACTGCGCTGACGTTCAAAAACAGATTGCCATCGATGCTCAATCGCACGAATCGCTCAATCGCGGTGTATAAGCAGGCGATCTCCAGATCAATCAGACGGTCGCAGCGGGCTGCCGCCTCGAACAGTTCAGCCGGCGAATGCAGGAGGGTATCGGAGGGGCCGCGGATCAGCGCCTCATAGCCGTAGATCAGGCGCATGCGGAAATCGACGATGGGTTGAAAATGAGCGGAGAGCCTGCGCTTGGCGATGATTTCGTCTAGTTGCAGTTGCAGATTGCTGGACATGTTGTTACCCGATTCTTTGTCGCAATCCGTTGCCGCCGGCGTTGTATTCGCGCGAAATGTCTGGATCGCCCGGTCGGCCGGCTGCGGTACTCTGCCATTTCAGGGGCAGCTTTTCTGATATGTGCCATACCAACATGACAGGCTGGTGACGGCACGGACCTCCGCATGCATGCCGCGGATGGCATTCAGAGATGGTGACGCAACAGGGGCTGGTTTGGGATGTTGAAACCGATACAATCCGGTCTTGCCTGTCACCGTGTTGTAACGAGCGCTCGCTAATCTGATCAACGACGACCACAGCAGTACCGGCCGCTTCCTGCGTCTGAACGCTTGAAGCGGCTGTTTTTTTGCGCTCAATTTTTCTCATGCTTCAGCGGTGCCGCGGCGGTCGAATAACAAACGGTACGAAACATCTGGGACGGATGATTATGGAAGATGGCTCCGGGGAGGGACTCGACCGTTTCGCCTGGAGCGAAACGGCGCTTCAGCCCCGGAAGGGGCGAGTCTCTGGACGAGACGAGAAACCGTGGTGAGAGTCCCGGTTCGAAATCCGGCTGACGGCGCACTGCGAGTGATGCTTGTTGGTGACTGAATGCTAAATAATGGCTCCCGGGGAGGGACTCGACCGTTTCGCGGGGAGCGAAACGGCGCTTTAGCCCCGAAGGGGCGAGTCTCAGGACGAGACGAGCAACCGTGGTGAGAGTCCCGGTTCGAAATTTGATTGGCAACGTACTGCGAGTGATGCTTGTTGGTGACTGAACGCTAAATGGCTCCCGGGGAGGGACTCGAACCCCCGACCCAGCGGTTAACAGCCGCTTGCTCTACCGGCTGAGCTACCCGGGAACGTTTTTTGAAGGCGCGTATGGTACTGACCGGCCTCTGCACGGTCAATCCACGATTACTTTTTTCCCAGGGCCCGCTCCATGCGGTTCATGGCATTTTCCAGGACCTCCATGGAGGTCGCAAACGAGATGCGCATGCAGCCCGGCGCGCCGAAGGCCGAGCCCGGCACCATGGCGCAGCCGGTCTGTTCCAGGAACCACTCTGCCATGGCAATATCGTCCTTCAACTTTCTGCCCTTCATGACGCCCGTCATGTCGGGGAAGATGTAAAACGTCCCCTGCGCAGGCAGGCATTTTACGCCGGTCATTTCGTTGAGACGCCTGTGCACGAAATCATGCCGCTGCTTGAATACGCGGCATTGTTCGCGCACGAAACTTTGATCGCCCTCCAGCGCCGCCTGGGCGGCCGCCTGGGCGATGGAGGTCGGGTTGGACGTGCTCTGCGACTGGATCTTGCTCATCGCCGAGATCACCGGCTTGGGACCCGCCGCATAGCCGATGCGCCAGCCGGTCATGGAGTAGGCCTTGGAAACGCCGTTCAGCACGACGGACCGATCCTTGAGCGTGGGACGGGTATTGACGATGTTTTTGAATTCGCCTTCCCAAAGAATATGTTCATAGATGTCGTCGGTCGCGATCAGCACCTGCGGATGATCTTCAAGCACGGCACCGAGCGCCGCCAGTTCCTTGGGCGTGTAATGCACGCCCGTGGGATTCGACGGACTGTTGATGATGAACAGCCGGGTCTTGGACGTAATCCCGGCCTTGAGCTTGGCTGGCGTGATTTTAAAGCCGTCGCGGATATCGGCGTGAATGAAGGCGGGCTGTGCGCCGCTCAAAAGCGCCATGTCGGGGTAGGAAACCCAGTAGGGCGCCGGGATCAGCACTTCGTCGCCGTGATTGAGCACGGCCTGAAAGAGGTTGTAGATGCTGTGTTTGCAGCCGCAGGACACCAGGATCTGGTCGGGCGTGTAGTCGAGATTGTTCTCGCGCTTTAATTTGCCGACAATGGCCTTCTTCAGTCCCGGCGTGCCTTCCACGGCGGTGTACTTGGTGAAGCCGTCTTTCAGCGCCTTGATGGCGGCTTCCTTGATGAAATCCGGCGTATCGAAATCCGGCTCCCCCGCGGCCAGGCTCAGGATGTCCTTGCCGGCGGCCTTGAGTTCCGCCGCGCGGGCGCTCACGCTCAAGGTGGGGGAGGGTTTGATGCTCTGCGCGCGCAATGAAGCTTGAATGTTCAAAAAAGCACCTCGTCTCAACAGGTTGTTTGGCAGCAGTAACTCAATGGGCCGTGTAATATACTTTAAGTTTGTGCATTGCAAAACTCCCCATGAGCCGATTCGAACTTAAAGCGCCCTACGCCCCGGCCGGCGGCCAGCCGGAGGCCATCGTCGGGCTCCTGCGCGGCATCCACGAAGGTCTCTCGCATCAGACGTTGCTGGGCGTCACCGGCTCCGGCAAGACCTTTACCATCGCCAATGTGGTGGCGGCGGTGCAGCGCCCCATGCTGGTGCTGGCGCCCAACAAGACCCTCGCGGCGCAGCTCTACGGGGAGTTCAGGGAATTTTTCCCCGCCAATGCGGTGGAGTATTTCGTCTCCTACTACGATTATTACCAGCCGGAGGCTTACGTCCCTTCCACGGATACCTACATCGAGAAGGATGCCTCCATCAACGAGCATATAGAACAGATGCGGCTGTCGGCCACGCGCGCGCTGCTGGAGCGGCGTGACACCATCATCGTCGCCACGGTATCGTCGATCTACGGCTTGGGCGACCCGGTGGCCTATCACCGCATGGTTGTGCATCTGGTCCGGGGTGACAAGATCGACCAGCGCACCCTGCTGCGCCGGCTGGCCGAATTGCAGTACACCCGCAACGACATCGAATTGCATCGCGGCACCTACCGCGTGCGCGGCGAGGTCGTCGACATCTTTCCGGCGGAGTCCGAGCGCGAGGCCGTGCGCGTGGAGATGTTCGACGACGAGATCGAGTCACTGAGTTATTTCGATCCGCTGACGGGCGAGGCGCTGAAAAAAGCGCCGCGGCTGACGATCTATCCCAAGACCCACTATGTCACCGACCGCCAGACCATGCTGGAGGCCGTGGACGGGATCAAACGCGAGTTGCAGGAACGCCTGGAGCAGTTGCGCGGCATGAACAAGCTGGTCGAGGCGCAACGGCTGGAACAACGCACCCGCTTCGACATCGAGATGATTCTGGAGGTGGGCTACTGCTCCGGCATCGAAAATTATTCACGTTTTCTCTCCGGTCGCAAACCGGGCGAGCCGCCGCCGACCCTGTTCGATTATTTCCCGGCCGACGGGCTCCTGGTCATCGACGAAAGCCATGTCACCATCCCGCAATTGGGCGGCATGTACCGCGGCGACCGCGCCCGCAAGGAAAACCTGGTCGAGTACGGTTTCCGCATCCCCGCGGCGCTGGACAACCGGCCGCTCAAGTTCGAGGAGTTCGAGCGCCTGTCGCCGCAGACGATCTATGTTTCCGCGACGCCGGGGCCTTATGAATTGCAGAAATCCGGTCAGGTGGTCGAGCTGGTGGTGCGTCCCACCGGTCTCATCGATCCCGAGGTCGAGGTGCGGCCGGCATCGACGCAGGTGGATGATTTGTTCTCGGAAATCGAGACACAGGTCGGTGCCGGCGGACGGGTGCTGGTAACGACGCTGACCAAACGGATGGCCGAGGATCTGACGGAATACCTCGCCGAACATGGCGTCAAGGTGCGCTATCTGCACTCCGATATTGAGACCGTGGAACGCGTGGAGATCATCCGCGATTTGCGGCTGGGTGCGTTTGACGTGCTGGTCGGCATCAACCTGTTGCGCGAGGGACTGGACCTGCCGGAAGTTTCACTTGTGGCGGTGTTGGACGCCGACAAGGAGGGCTTTCTGCGATCCGAACGCTCGCTGATCCAGACCGTTGGCCGAGCCGCCCGCAACATCCGGGGCAAGGCCATCTTGTATGCCGATCAGTTCACGGATTCCATGCGGCGTGCACTGGCCGAGATGGAGCGCCGCCGGCAGGTGCAGATTGCCTTCAACGAGCAACACGGCATCACGCCCAAGGGCATCGAAAAGACGGTTGTCGACATCATGGAGGCAAGATCCGAGGCCCGTGGCGTGCCCGGCCGTCTGGCGAAGGTCGCGGAGCCGAAGGCGGGCTACGCCGGATTGCCGCCCGAAATACTGCTGAAAAAGATCAAGCAACTGGAGGAACAGATGTATCGCCACGCCCGCGATCTGGAATTCGAGGAGGCCGCGCGCCTGCGCGATGAAATTGAACTGCTGCGCACCGAAGGGCTGGGCCTGCCCAGCCAAAAGGCGGGGTAGGGACGCTGGCGATTCTTGGCGCATTTATGTATTCTCTGCCGCCTGATTTGATACAGGCGCGTAGCTCAGCTGGTTAGAGCACCACCTTGACATGGTGGGGGTCGGAGGTTCGAGTCCTCTCGCGCCTACCAGAATTTGAGAAAGTTTGTGGTGATAGTTATGTTGAGGTTGAGTGGGTCGGTGGGGTCGGGGGTTGCTCGGCTCATCCATGGGCCTCGCCCTGCGGGCTTCCCCGGATAAGGAACGGGGAAGCGCCGTTTTGCTCCGGACAAAACGGTCGAAGTCCCCTCGCGCCCACCGGGTTTTTAATTCGCGTCGACGTTACTTTGTAAGTAGTGCCTTGAACGATGGCCGTTCGTGGAGGCCACGGAGGAGAACAGAAATGTCAGTTACGATTACCCTGCCAGACGGCAGTCAGCGTCAATTCCCCCGTCCCGTGACCGCCGCGGAGGTGGCAGCCGCCATCGGGCCCGGTCTCGCCAAGGCGGCGCTGGCCGCCAAGGTCAACGGCAGGCTGGTCGATACTTCCTACCGGATCGAACAAGACGCGCAGCTGGCCATCGTTACCGGCAAGGACGCGGAGGGTGTCGAGGTCATTCGTCATAGTTGCGCGCACCTGCTGGCGCAGGCGGTGAAACAGTTGTTCCCAGACGCGCAGGTAACCATCGGTCCGGTCATCGAAAACGGTTTCTACTACGATTTTTCCTACAAGCGTCCCTTCACGCCGGAGGATCTGGAGAAGATCGAGGCCCGGATGAAGGAGCTCGCCGCCGCCGATCACGAAGTACAACGCTCGGTGATGGCGCGCGATGAGGCGGTCAAATTCTTCCGCAAGATGGGCGAGGAGTACAAGGCCGAGATCATCGCCTCGATTCCCGCCAATGAGCAGATATCGCTGTACGGACAAGGCGACTTCATCGATCTCTGCCGTGGTCCGCATGTGCCCAGCACCGGCAAGCTCCGCGCCTTCAAACTGACCAAGATTGCCGGCGCCTACTGGCGCGGCGATTCCCGCAACGAAATGCTGCAGCGGATCTACGGCACGGCCTGGCCCGACGAGAAATTGCTGAAGGATTACCTGCACCGCTTGGAGGAGGCTGAGAAACGTGATCACCGCAAAATCGGCAAGGCGCTGGATCTGTTTCATTTGCAGGAGGAAGCGCCGGGCATGGTGTTCTGGCACCCGCGCGGCTGGGTCATCTGGCAGCAGATTGAACAATACCTGCGCCAGGTCTTGTGGGAGCACGGCTACGAGGAGGTGCGTACGCCGGCGATCATGGATCGCGTGCTGTGGGAGAAGTCCGGCCATTGGGAAAATTTTCGCGAGCTCATGTACACCACGGAGTCGGAGAAGCGCGACTACGCGGTGAAGCCCATGAATTGCCCTGGGCACATCCAGATTTACAATCAGGGCATCAAGAGCTACCGCGACCTGCCGTTGCGGCTGGCGGAATTCGGCTCCTGCCACCGCAACGAGCCTTCCGGTGCCCTGCACGGCCTCATGCGCGTGCGCGGTTTCGTGCAGGACGACGCCCACATTTTCTGCACAGAAGAACAAATCCTCGCCGAGTCGGGCGGCTTTATCGATCTGCTGCTGAAGGTGTACGCCGATTTCGGATTCAAAGACGTGCTGGTCAAACTCTCCACCCGGCCGGTGAAGCGCATTGGCACGGATATCCAGTGGGACAAGGCCGAAAAGGCGCTGGCTGACGCCCTGAAGGCCAAGGGTCTCAAATACGACGTGCAGCCGGGTGAGGGCGCGTTTTACGGTCCCAAGATCGAGTTTTCGCTGAAGGACTGCATCGGCCGTATCTGGCAATGCGGCACCATCCAGCTGGATTTCGCCCTGCCGGAGCGTCTGGGGGCGGAATATGTGGGCGAGGACGGCCAGCGGCACGCACCGGTCATGCTACACCGGGCCATACTGGGTTCGCTGGAGCGCTTCATCGGCATCCTGATCGAAGAGCACGCCGGTGCATTCCCGGCGTGGCTGGCGCCGGTGCAGGTGGCGGTCTTCAATATCACCGATGCGCAGGCTGATTATGCGGCCGGGGTGGCGGAAACCTTAAAAAATCAAGGCTTCCGCGCCATTTCTGACTTGAGAAATGAGAAGATCGGCCTTAAAATCCGCGAGCATACCTTGCAGCGGGTCCCGTACATGCTGGTCACCGGCGGTCGGGAGGTCGAAAACCAGACCGTGGCCGTGCGCACTCGTGCCGGTGAGGATTTGGGCAGCATGCCCCTCGACGCTTTCATCGAGCGCCTCAAGAGCGAGATTGCCAAGCGCGGCCATGGCTAAAGAGGAGTGAGATTATCAGTACGGAAAAGAAGAACCGTATCAACGAAATGATTACGGCGCCGCAGGTGCGCCTGATTGGGCCGGATGGCGAAAATGTCGGTGTCGTTTCGATTGATGAAGCCCAGCGTATCGCGGACGATAATGGACAGGACCTGGTGGAGATAGTGCCCAATGCAGACCCGCCGGTCTGCCGGGTGATGGATGTCGGCAAGTTCATCTTCGAACAGAACAAGAAGAAACACGCCGCCAAGCGCAAGCAGAAACAGATCCAGATCAAGGAGATCAAGATCCGCCCCACCACCGAGGAGGGCGATTATCAGGTCAAGCTGCGTTCGATGACGAGATTTCTGGAGGAGGGTGACAAGGTCAAGGTGACATTGCGGTTCCGGGGACGGGAATTGATGCACCAGGAATTCGGCGTGCAGATGCTGAAACGCATTGAGACCGATCTGGCCGCGCTGAGCATGGTCGAGCAGCACCCGCGTCTGGAAGGCAAGCAAATGGTGATGTTGCTCTCGCCGCGGCGCGGCGGTGGGCACGCAGTAGGCGTCGAGCACGTGGAAAATTGAGTGATTGGAGCAATCGAGTCATGCCTAAATTAAAGAGCAACAGCGGCGCAAAAAAACGCCTCAAGGTCGCGCCCTCGGGCACGGTCAAGCATCGCAAGACCTTCAAGCGGCATTTGCTGACCGGCAAGAGCGCCAAGCGCAAACGTCGTCTGAGCGCGGTGGTGGTGATTCACGAATCGGATCACAGCCGCGTGCGGCCGCTGCTTCCCTATTCCTGATTTTTCAACATTAGAGTCAAGACATCATGGCAAGAGTAAAACGGGGCGTCACCGCCCGCGCCAGGCATAAAAAAATTCTGGCGCAATCCAAGGGTTACCGCGGTTTTCGCCGCAACATCGTGCGCGTGGCCAAACAGGCCGTCACCCGCGCCGGCCAGTTTGCCTATCGCGATCGCAAGCAACGCAAGCGTCAGTTCCGCGCCCTGTGGATCGTGCGCATCAACGCCGCCGCGCGGTTGTCCGGGCTGTCCTACAGCCGGTTGATCAACGGTTTGGAAAAAGCCGCCGTGGCGGTGGATCGCAAGGTCCTGGCAGATCTGGCCGTGCACGATCTCGCTGCGTTCGGCCAGCTGGCGGAAAAGGCCAAGGCAGCGCTGGCGCAGTAACGTGCCGCCCGTCCCGCCCGGCGCGGGCGACAGCAGGGAAGGACAGGCAGGGGAAAGGCGCGGCCTTTCCCCTGTTTTTTTATGAGCCTAGAAAAACGGATCATGCACATCAGCACCGAGGCGCGGGCGCAGATTGCCGGCGCGGCGGGCATGGCCGCGCTCGAACAACTGCGTGTCCACTGGCTGGGCAGGAAGGGGGTGCTGACCGAGGAACTGAAGCATGTGGGAACGCTGGCGCCGGAAGCCCGCCGGGAGGCGGGCCGGATCGTCAACGAGGCCAAGTCCACGCTTACTGCACTCATTGAAGCCCGCCGGCTGGAACTGGAACGGGCCGAAATCGCCCGCCGCCTGGGGCGGGAGGTCATCGATGTCACGTTACCGGGCCGCGGCGAGCGTCCGGGTGGCCCGCACCCCGTTACCCGCACACTCAACAGGGTGGTGGCATTGTTCAGCCAGATCGGCTTTGAAGTCGCCGACGGTCCGGAGATCGAGGACGATTACCACAACTTCGAGGCCCTCAATATTCCGGCCCACCATCCCGCCCGCGCCATGCATGACACGTTTTATTTCGATGCCGGCACATTGTTGCGCACGCACACCTCGCCGGTGCAGATCCGGGTAATGGAGCGCACGCCGCCACCGATGCGTGTCATTGCGCCGGGGCGGGTATACCGTCATGACTATGATCAGACCCACTCGCCGATGTTCCATCAGGTCGAGGGTCTGCTGGTGGACGAGGAGGTCAGTTTCGCTGATCTGAAGGGGCTGCTGCATGACTTTCTATGCGCCTTTTTCGAACGCGATGATTTGCAGATGCGTTTCCGGCCGTCGTATTTTCCGTTCACCGAACCTTCCGCCGAGGTCGACATCCGGCTTCCGACGGAACACGGTGTCAGCGGCTGGCTGGAGGTGCTGGGTTGCGGCATGGTGCATCCCAATGTATTCCGCGCGGTCGGGATCGACAGCGAGCGTTATCGCGGGCTGGCCTTCGGCCTGGGGATAGAACGGCTGGCCATGTTGCGTTATGGCGTCAGTGATCTGCGGTTGTTTTTTGAGAATGATCTGCGCTTCCTCGCGCAGTTCAGATAACTGCCGGCCCTTATGAAATTCAGCGAACGCTGGTTGCGTGAGTGGGCAAACCCGCCGGTCGACAGTGCGGCGCTGTGCGAGAGGCTTACGCTGTCCGGGCTGGAGGTTGAGCAGATGACGCCGGTCGCCGCCGAAATCACCGGCGTGGTTGTGGCTGAAGTGCGCGTAATCGGCAAACATCCCAACGCCGACAAACTCAGCGTATGTCAGGTGTCCACCGGTTCCGCCGCTCCGCTGAGCGTGGTCACGGGAGCAGCCAATGTTCGTACCGGCATGCGCGTGCCGCTGGCGCCGGCCGGCGCGCTGCTCGCTGATGGCAGGCGCATAGAAAAAAGCAGCCTCCGTGGCATGGAATCCCACGGCGTGCTGTGCTCCGCGACGGAGCTTGGCATGGTCGATGCCGGCGGCGAAGGCATCCTTGAATTGCCGTCCGACGCGCCCTTGGGCGCAAACGTGCGTGATTACCTGCAGCTCGATGATGCCCGCATTGAAATCAATCTCACCCCCAACCGCGGTGATTGCCTGAGCATCGCCGGACTGGCGCGCGAGGTGGGCGCCGAACACCACTGCCCCCTTCGCCTGCCCGAAATTAAATCGCAGCCACCGGCACATGCTGGCCGGTTGCCAATCACCCTCACAGCATCCGAAGCCTGCCCGCGTTATGCCGGTCGTGTCATCAACGGCATCGACGCCGCGGCCGCCACGCCGATGTGGCTGCGCGAGCGGCTGCGACGCAGTGGGTTGCGCAGCATCAGCGCGGTGGTGGACGTGACCAATTACGTCATGCTGGAACTTGGGCAGCCCATGCATGCCTTTGATCTCGCCCGGCTCAAGGGTGGCATCACGGTGCGTTATGCCCGTGCCGGAGAGCAACTTGAACTGCTGGACGGCCAGCAGGTGACGGTGGATGCTGAAACGCTGGTCATCGCCGACGATGAGAAGCCGGTGGCGATGGCCGGCATCATGGGGGGGCGGGCGACCGGTGTGGGGGACATCACTCGCGACATATTTCTGGAAAGTGCGTTTTTCTCCCCCACTGCCATTGCCGGACGGCCGTGGCGATACAAGCTGCATACGGATTCCGCGCACCGTTTTGAGCGGGGCGTGGATTATCTGATGACCGCGCGCGCCATGGAGCGCGCCACGGCGCTGATTCTGCAAATTTGCGGCGGCCGCCCCGGGCCGGTTTGCGACGTGACACACAAACAACATCTCCCGGTTCGCGCACCCATCCGGTTGCGGCAACGGCGCCTGGAGCAGGTGCTGGGTTTTTCATGCGCCGCTGACGAGGTGATTCGCATACTTGAGGCATTGGGCGTGACTGTGAAACCGGCTGAAGATGGCTGGCAGGTGCTACCCCCGTCTTATCGATTCGACATAAGCATTGAAGAGGACCTGATCGAGGAAATGGCGCGCATCCTCGGTTACGAACGCGTTCCCAGCCGCGCCCCTGGCGGACGGTTGAAACTGGGTCCGTTGGCGGAAGCGGGCAAGGATCCCTTGATGCGGTTTCGGCAAACATTGATTGATCGCGGCTATCATGAAGCGATCACCTACAGTTTCGTTGATCCCGCACACGACGCAAAGCTGGGTGATGGCGCGGCGGCGATTGCGCTGACCAATCCCATCTCGGAGGACATGGCCGTGATGCGGACGAGCCTGTGGCCGGGATTGGTGAAGGCGCTGCATTACAACCAGAACCGGCAGCAATCGCGCATTCGTCTGTTCGAGATGGGTAGAATTTTTCGAAGTTCCGGCAAGGAAACCAGTCAAATAATGAACATAGCGGGAGTTATTGCGGGGGATTCCGCACCGGAACAATGGGGCTGTAAGTCGCGCCCCGTGGATTTTTATGACCTGAAATCGGATTGCGAGGCCCTGTTGGCTGGATTGCAGGGCGTCGATGCTGTTCCTGGGCGTCATCCCGCCCTGCATCCGGGGCAGTCCGCCGATTGGGTTATGGCGGGTAATAAGGTTGGAAGTATCGGTGCGCTGCGTCCTGATTTGTATAAGGATTTGGACTTGAAAGGGCCAGTCTATCTGTTTGAATTGGCATTGGCACCTCTGGCTGGCCTGCCGATACCACGCCATCAGCCATTATCAAAATTTCCCCTTGTAAGACGGGACCTTAGCTTTACTTTGGCCGCTGATATCCCGGTCCAGAAAGTCACGGAATGCATCTGGCGGGGGGCGCCTTTAGCGTTGCGTGACTTGCAGTTATTTGACGTATATCAGGGCGAAGGCATTGATTCAGGGAAGAAAAGTATCGCTTTGGGCTTGATTTTTCAGCAATCTTCAAGCACTCTAATGGATACAGAGGTGGAGGTGATGGTAACCGGCATTGCCAAAAGGCTGGCCGGCGAACTGGGGGCCTCACTGCGAGAATAACGACAATGGCACTCACCAAGGCCGAAATGGCCGAGAAGCTTTTTGAAGAGTTGGGTCTCAACAAGCGGGAGGCCAAGGAACTCGTGGAGATGTTTTTTGAAGAAATCCGCGCCGCCTTGGAGTCCGGCCAGCAGGTGAAGCTGTCCGGGTTTGGTAACTTTGACCTGCGCAAGAAGAACCAACGTCCGGGACGCAACCCCAAGACAGGCGAGGAGATCCCCATCACCGCCCGCCGGGTGGTGACCTTCCGGCCCGGCCAGAAATTAAAAGCGAGAGTGGAAGCCTATGCTGGAAGCATCGAACAATAACGAATTGCCAGCGATACCCGGTAAACGCTACTTCACCATCGGTGAAGTGAGCGATCTATGCGCGGTCAAGCCGCATGTGCTGCGTTACTGGGAGCAGGAATTCCCCCAGCTCAAACCCATCAAGCGCCGGGGCAACCGCCGCTATTACCAACGCCAGGACGTCATTCTTATCCGCCAGATCCGCGGCCTCTTGTATGAACACGGTTTCACCATCGGCGGCGCCCGCCAGCGGCTATCCGGCGAAGATGCCAGGGCCGACAACAATCTGAGCCAGCAAATCATCCGCCAGTTGCGCACGGAGCTGGAGGAAGTCCTTAACATCCTCCGCCGTTGACTCCCAACAGGCCAGTTACGCCGCTTGCCGGTGGGTTGTATTCTCTAGTAGTCTTTAAAATCCTCGTTGGCGTATTCTCGACCGTTTCATCACTGGAACATATATCGGGGCGTAGCGCAGCCTGGTAGCGCACTTCCTTGGGGTGGAAGTGGTCGGAGGTTCAAATCCTCTCGCCCCGACCAATTTTTGTATCGAGTCAGACCGCGGGGAATTTAAGTTAAAGTTCATCTTCGAAGAAGCCAGTGATTCAAAACGAGCATGGGAATTAAATTGGTCACAGCCGTTGCAGCGCTGTCATTGGGCGCGGCTTCAAGCTGCATGGCCCGGCCGCTTTTCACTGCGCCATCACCGGGAATTCGAGGACAGGCCCCCGACATGGTTACGCCTTCGCCGGGTTTGTCCAGCGCCGGACGGGGGCCGGTGCGGGAAGATTTCACCGGCAAGTTGTATAAATACATAGACGGCGCGGGCAATGTCGTCACGGGCCCGGTTGAGATCGATGGCTACGGTTACGGCGTACACCGGGATCAATATGGCCGCGCGGTCCATGCCGTTCCACTCGACGGCAAGGCCGGCACCATCTTGCAGCCGCGATGATTTATGAGTTGAGGAGACAAATGGCATGATGGGTTATTGGCGGAACAAATTCGTGGCTGGAAACGGGGCATGGAACACTGCACTGGCGGGATTACTGGGATTATGCCTGGCCGGTTGCGGTGCATCCGGTGATCCGCTGGCAGCGTTCAACAAGGGGGATTATGCGGCGGCAATGAAACTGTGGCAGCCCAAGGCGGAGGCGGGTGACAAAATCGCACAAAATTACATGGGCGTACTGTACCAACTTGGCCTGGGGGTGGATCGGGATTACGTGAAGGCGGTGCAGTGGTATGTCAAGGCCGCCGAGAACGGCAATGCCGACGCCCAGCGCATCCTGGGCACCATGTACTATGACGGCAACGGCGTGTCGCAGAACACCAATTGCGCCTATGCGTGGTATTACGTCGCTTCGCAGAACGGCCACGCGCTCGCCGAGGAGGCGCGCAAGTCGATAGCCAACGAATTGACGCCCAATAAAACGCGCATCATGGAAAATCGCATCCGCGCCTACCTCAAGGGCAAGCCGGGTGAACTGAAGGTGGCCGGGGAGGGCAGTTCGGAGTACGAGCGGGTGGAGAAAGACCTGGCTCCCGAGGACATGCAATGTGACGGTTCCATACCGGGACAGCCCAGTCCGGCGGCGCCCGCGGCCACATCCCAGGTGCAGAACGCGCAGGGTTGATCCATGTGCGGCATTGTCGGTGCGGTGGCCCAGCGGGATGTCACCCCCATACTGCTGGAGGGGTTGAAACGGCTCGAATACCGGGGTTATGACTCCGCCGGCCTGGTTGTGCTCAATGAGCGCGGACTCGACCGTCGCCGTGTCGTCGGCAAGGTTGCCGGCTTGGAGCAGGCCGTGCGCACCGAACCGCTGCACGGCACCACCGGCATCGCCCACACCCGCTGGGCGACCCACGGTGCGCCAAGCACGAGCAACGCCCACCCGCACATCTGCCGCCAGCAGGTTGCGCTGGTGCACAATGGCATCATCGAAAATCATGAGGAACTGCGCGCCCGGCAGAAGGCCGCCGGTCACGATTTTACCTCGCAGACCGATACCGAGGTCATCGTTCACCAAGTCTACGATCATCTGCAGGAGGGCAAGGACCTGCTGCAGGCGGTACAGGATTCGGCGCGGGAACTGCACGGAGCCTTTGCGCTTGGCGTGATGAGCACGACGGCGCCGGGGCGGTTGGTGGCGGCGCGGCGTGGCAGTCCGCTGGTCATCGGTATTGGTGTGGACGAGTACTTCATCGCTTCTGATGTATTTGCATTACTGCCCGTGACACAGCGTTTCATTTTTTTGCAGGAAGGAGACGTCGCGGATGTCAGCGTCGATGGCGTGTCCATCTATGACGCTGCAGGCAAACGTGTCCAGCGGCCGGAAAACGTTTCTCGGCTGACTGCCGATGTGATGGAGAAGTCCGGCTATCGGCACTTCATGCTCAAGGAAATTTTTACGCAGCCACGCGCCATCGCCGATACATTGTCCGGATGCGCAATCGATGGACGGATCGCGGCCGGGATATTTGGCAAAAGTGCGGAGGCCATCTTTCCACAGGTCCAATCCGTGCAGATCGCCGCCTGCGGCACCAGTTACCATGCCGGCGCCATCGCCCGTTACTGGTTCGAGTCCCTCGCCGGCGTGCCGTGCAGTGTGGAGGTGGCGAGTGAATTTCGCTATCGCCAGCCGGTCGTGCGGCCGCAATCGCTGTTTGTCGTCATTTCGCAGTCCGGAGAAACGGCAGACACGCTGGCGGCTCTCCGTGAGGCCAAACGGCTGGGCTATGCGCACACTTTGGCGATCTGCAACGTACCCGAGAGTTCGCTTACGCGTGAATCCGAAATTGTATTTCTTACCCGTGCCGGCCCGGAAATAGGCGTTGCTTCCACCAAGGCCTTCACCACCCAGTTGACGGCGTTGTTGTTGCTTGTAGTCGCCGTGGGCCGCCATCACGGGTTGAAGGAGGCGGAGGCCGCGCGGCTGCTGTCCCTGCTGGAAACCCTCCCTGGCCAGGTCAATGCCACATTGGAATTAAATGAACGGATACAGCGCTGGAGCGAGCGCTTCGCCGACAAACACCACGCGCTGTATCTGGGCCGCGGCACCATGTACCCCGTGGCGATGGAGGGCGCCCTCAAGCTCAAGGAAGTCTCCTATATCCACGCCGAGGCGTACCCGGCGGGCGAACTCAAGCACGGCCCCCTGGCCCTGGTGGACGCGGACATGCCGGTAGTTGCCGTGGCGCCCAACAATGATCTGCTGGAGAAACTCAAGTCCAATCTGGAGGAAGTTCGCGCCCGCGGCGGACAACTGTTCGTGTTTGCAGATCCCCGCGTGACCGTGCCCGAGGCGCCGGGCGTTGAAATCATGCGGCTTAATCCAGCCGATGATCTGATCGCGCCCATCGTCTACACCATTCCGCTGCAACTGCTTGCCTATCATGTCGCCGTCCTGAAAGGCGCGGATGTCGATCAACCGCGTAATCTGGCCAAGTCGGTCACCGTTGAATAGATTTTTGCCGGCAAGGAGGGGGGGCGTCGGTATCCGGACTTCTCGCATCACTTCACAGTTGCTTTCAAAAATAATCTGGCTGCAGGCACGCTTGCAGTCTAATATGATAAAAAAGCATACGCGCCGACAGGGAGGCTGAAGGAGATAATGGCAATGGCAAATGTGAGCGATTTGCCAGACGTGACGACCGCGACGCATCGGGTGCTGATTGTCGATGACGACAATGACATGCTGGCGTTGTTGTCAACCTGGCTTCGGCACGCGGGTTTGGTCGTCAGCACGGCCGCATCGGGTGCGGAGGCGCTGTCGCGCCTGAATACCGTCCGTCCGCATTGTGTGCTGACGGATCTGTACATGGAAGGCATGGATGGCATGACGCTCCTGACCGAAATCCACCAGCGCAATCCGCTGCTCCCCGTGCTCATGTTGAGCGGGCAGGCGAGCGTGCCGGAGGCGGTCAAGGCCATGCATCTCGGCATTTCCGCCTTCCTGACCAAACCTGTCGAGCGCGAGGTGTTGATCGACAACATCAAAAGAGCGCTGCGATTGTCTTCCGCGCCGGTATCCGGGAACAAACCACGGTTTGGCGAGGATATCGTCTATCGCAGCGCGCGCATGGCCGAATTGCTGGAACAGGCCGAACTGGTGGCGGACAGCGATGTGACCGTCTTTATCAGCGGACAAACAGGCACCGGCAAGGAGGTCCTGGCCAAGGCCATTCATCAGGCCAGCCCGCGTCGCGACAAACCCTTTGTGGGCATCAACTGCGGCGCGATCCCGGAGCAACTGCTCGAATCCGAGTTGTTCGGACATGAGAAGGGCGCTTTTACCGGCGCCAATATGCGCCATGAGGGCCTGTTCCAGGCCGCCGATGGCGGCACGTTGTTCCTGGACGAAATCGGCGACATGCCTCTGGGATTGCAGGTGAAGTTGCTGCGGGTGTTGCAGGATTTTGAAGTGCGCCCGGTCGGCTCCACGCGCAGCGTGCCAATCAACGTGCGCGTTATTTCCGCAACGCATCAGGATTTGGCGGCGTGCGTCGCCCGCGGCGAATTCCGTGAGGATTTATACTACCGTCTCAATGTCGTCCCGCTGCACATGCCCAGACTGCTGGAGAGGCGGGAAGACATTCCAGCGCTCATTGATTACTTTCTCGAGCGGCAGGCACAGAAACGCGGCACCAAAAAGAAACGTTTCGCTCCCGAGGCCATGGAGTACCTGCTGGCCGCCTCGTGGCCGGGTAATGTCCGGCAGCTTCACAATGTGGTCGAGTTGTGCACGATACTAAGCAAGACCGATATTATCCCGCTGACACTGGCGCGCACCGCGTTGCGTGAAGAGCCCGGCGGCATGAAGACGCTCAAGGACGCCAAGGCCGTTTTCGAAAAGGATTATCTGGCCGGTGTGTTGCGCGCCGCCCGCGGCCAGGTTTCAAAGGCCGCCCGTATGGCCGGCCGCAATCGCACTGAATTTTACAAGCTATTAGGCCAGCATGGCCTGAATCCCGCCGATTTTCGTGGAGATGGCGGGCAGGAACCCATTGCTGATTCTGAGCCCGATGATGCCGGGGCCGGTGAACTGCCGGACGCCGAATCGACCGCGGACGATTCATCCCCGGATTAGATCCATGGAAAAAGTGCAGGTCACCGTCGACGCCGAACTGCGTGAATTGATCCCCGGTTTTCTTGAAAACCGCGCCAAGGATGTGGCCAGGATGGAAGCAGCCCTCGAAAGTGGGGATTACGATGCGCTGAAAAGGCTTGGCCACAGCATGAAGGGTGTGGGCGGCGGTTATGGTTTTCACGACATTACCCGGATGGGCGCCGAAATTGAGCAGGCTGCGGCGGTCAGGGATGAAACCACACTGAGACGACTGTGCATACTACTGAATGAGTATATGCAACGGGTGACGGTGATCTATGCCTGAACAGTTCATCTGCCGGTGCCACGATTGACAAGTCAAACAGGTCGGGCCGTTCCAACCCGGCCGCAGTCGCCGGTGCTCGCTTTTACAGTCGTGGTGCTCTTTGGCCTGTCATTTTCGCTGACTTTGCTGCTGTATACGTGGCGCAGCAGTGTGGATCAATTGCGTACCGCCTTTACCTACAAGGCGGCCTCCATCGGGGATGCGATCACTCGTGGTACGGCCGGCACTGATGATGCGGCGCGAGGCCTGGCCGCGCTGATTGGGGAAACCCCTGAACTTTCCTCCGCCGATTTCCAGCGATATGCGCAGTCTTTGCTGCGACATCACTCGTATGTGGAAGCGGTGTCCTGGCATGTCTTGGGCGAGGACCACAGACATTGGCCGGTGCGGCAGCAGGTGTCCCGCTTCGGAGTGGCGGCGGAGGATGATCTCGCTTCAACACCCGGCGCGGACGAGGCGATCAATGCCGTCCTGAGCAGCGGCGACCCGATGCCCGGTGGAGCGCTGACGGCAGGGACGCTGAGCAATCGCTATCTGTTGTTCGCCCCAGTCCCTGCAACGGCGCGGGTATCAGCGGACACATACGTGCCGCAATTGGTGGTTTTTGTTGTGAATCCCCACAACATGATTGGACCACTGGCCCACGCGTCAGATATGCGCATACTCATCACCGGCGAGGCGCAAGGACTTGTCGGCCGGCAGGTGCTTTATGACAATCAACCGGCGGCCGGGGATGCAGATTCCGGCTGGCATCTGGGGTTGCTGGAAAAAACGGCATTGGTCACCTTCCCGACCTATGCCATCCGCTTGCACGTGGAAAAGGAAATCAAATGGCAGGACGTGGAACTCGGCCCGCTGGTTGCGGCGAGTGTGCTGGGGGCGGGGATCACGTTGTTACTGTTCGCCCTGGCGCGGTCGCGTGAGCTGCAAACGCGTGAATTACGCGATCGAAATCGCGAGATCGAACGGCAGGTACGGGAACAAACCCTGGAGCTTGCACGCGCGCGCGATCAGGCGCTTGAGGCCTCGCGCGTCAAATCCGATTTTCTGGCCAGCATGAGCCATGAGATCCGCACGCCGCTGAATGCCATCATTGGCATGGGTGAACTGCTCGGCGGGTCGTCGCTGAGCACCGAGCAGAATCGCTACGTGCAGGTGTTTCGCAAGGCCGGCGAAGCACTTCTCGATCTGGTCAGCGACATTCTGGATTTGGCCAAGATCGAGGCGCATCAACTGACACTTGAACAGATCGACTTCGATGTTTTCAAACTGCTCCAGGATGCCGTTGACATCCATGCGCTGAAAGCCGCGGAACGGAACATTGACCTGGTGTTGCAGGTTGCCCCGGGGTTGCCGCGCCATCGACGCGGAGATCCCACCAGGCTTCGCCAGGTAATCCTGAACTTGACCGGCAACGCGTTGAAATTCACAGAGCGCGGCAAGGTGGTGGTGGCCGCGGTGCCTTCAGGCGAACAGCCCGCCGGCGTGCGCTTCAGCGTCACCGATACGGGCATCGGCATACCTTCGGACAAGCACCAGACCATCTTTGAAAGCTTCAGCCAGGTGGATTCCTCCACGACCCGCAAGTACGGCGGTACCGGGCTGGGATTGGCGATCTGCAAAACGCTGGTCGAAATGATGGGAGGAACCATAGGCGTCGAGAGCGAACCGGGTCGGGGAAGCTGTTTTTTCTTTGAATTGCCCCTCCCCATCGCCGATACTGCAGGACGGCCGGATATCGCCTCAAATGTCGCGCCTGCCGCCACCCCGGAAATACCGCGCGCCCGTCTGCTGGTGGTGGATGACAATGTCGACAACCGCCTGCTGATACGCGCCTACCTCAAGACGGCGCCATGCGATATTGATGAGGCGGATAATGGCGCCGTCGCGGTCGATAAATTCAAACAGTCCCGCTATGATTTGGTATTGATGGACATGCAGATGCCGGTGCTGGACGGTTATTCTGCGACTCGGGCGATTCGCGAGTGGGAACATGCGCAAGGCCGCCTGCCAGCGCCGATCATTGCCCTGACCGCCTATGCGGTGCGCGAGGATGTGGACAAGAGCCTGGCCGCGGGTTGCACCGCGCATCTGACCAAACCCCTTCGTAAACAGATGTTATTGGAAAACCTGCGTCAATTTCTGACATCGGCGGACGGGCGCTGAGCCGCCCGCTGCTGTTGAATGGAGATATGAGGACCATGAATCAACCCGCCCCGCCCGGCACGAAAAAAAGCAGTAATGTAGTCTGGTGTGCCACTCACGTCAGCCGCGCCGATCGCGAACGTCTGAACGGTCATCGGGGGGCGGTGCTCTGGTTTACGGGACTTTCCGGCTCCGGGAAGTCCACGATTTCCTCTGCGGTCGAATCACGCCTGCATCAGCTGGGGTGCCGCACCTATGTCTGCGATGGCGACAATATCCGCCACGGTTTGAACGGCGACTTGGGATTTTCTCCCGCTGATCGCGTGGAAAACATCCGCCGTATCGCCGAAGTCGCGAAACTCTTCCTGGATGCCGGTATGATTGTGCTGACGGCGTTTATATCCCCCTACCGGGCCGATCGGGCCAAGGCGCGCGAACGCATGCCACGAGGGGATTTCATCGAAGTGTATTGCCGGTGTCCGCTGGAGGTCTGCGAGCGGCGCGATGTGAAGGGCATGTACCGCCGCGCCCGTGCCGGCGAGATCAAGGAATTTACCGGCATCTCCGCGCCTTATGAGGAACCGGAGGCCGCCGAGATCGTGTTGAACACCGACGAACGGTCGCAGGAGGAATGCGTTGATGCCGTTATCCGGTATTTGCGTCAAACGGGGGTGGTGGCCGCCGAACTGCCGTAATCGGGAGAGTGATGATGCGAACCGCGAGGCCGGGGTATTGTCCAACTTGTTCGCGCACGGAAGCGATTCAAATCCATGATGATCACTGACTCGCAGCCGAGGATTTGTTAGCATTCAGAAATTAATGCCGTCCTTACCTAGCATTGGAGAAATCTAACGTGAAGAAAATCCGAACGGTCATGCTGCTGGCGTTGTTACAGCCGATGGTTGCGTATGCCGGCAATGACTTTCCGACCCTGGACCGGGTGAATTATGTCCTGGATTGCATGGACCGGCATGGGGAGCAGAGCATTACCAACCTGCTGGGCTGCTCCTGTACGATCGATGCCATTGCCGGCAAGATGAAGTTTGAGAAATATAGCGACGCCAAGACCTACGAGGAGTACAAAGACACGCCTGGAGACAAGGGGGACGCCTTCCGTAGCAATGACAGGGCCAAGGCGCTTTACAACAAGCTGAATGAACTGGAGGCCGAGGCGGAAAAACACTGTTTTGTTAAGCAGATAGTCCCCAAAGCTAAAGCGGAAGCAGCGGCCGAAGACAATAAAGGCGCGCAGCCTAAATGAGTTAAGTTAAAGGGCGGTTAAATAGACCGCGGCATTTCCGTCCGGTTGAGTAAGATATTTTTAGTAACGAGGCCCCCTACGTTTTTTGTGCGGCGCAATATAAGTATGGGTTATGCCCATGCTCCACGGTGGCAACGTTGCTTTCGCTATTGATGCCCCCTTGAAATCCGTTATAATCCTCCCGCCGTATATTAGGTTGAGGCGAGTTGGGAAAATGTCCCGGCCAGAAGGATGAATTCCTAAGTGCGGTGTCAGCAACGAGGCGAAGTCAACATAAAAATTAAAATTATGAGAATAAATAAATAATGGTTATTCACCATTGCCTGCGTTCCCAAGATTTTTTCCTCCGGCGTTCCATGCCGGTCAGTTCATATTTATTCTCACAGCCTGCTCAAGTGATGACGGATGCCACCACGGCGCAGGTACCGCCTGCCTTGTTACGGACCGTGTTGGTGAAACTCAAATAGCGAATTCAATTTCTCCGCGCCTCTCTTTCTGATCTCGGAGCGGCCGGGGTGTCAAAGCAAAAATAGAGATCAACTTTGGAAACTGTTAACAGTGAAAGTGAAGGAGGAGGTCATGCTAAAAACATCGTATAAACGATGGTTGGTAGCGGCTCTCTCTTTGGCGGTACCTGGTGCGGTATTCGCTAATGACAGCGTCGAGAAACTGATAGCCAATCCCAATTACTGGGCTTATCCTGGCGGCAATTACTGGAACTGGCGTCATTCCAAGCTGGACCAGATCAACACCTCAAACGTAAGCAAGGTCGTCATGGCGTGGAATTTCTCCACCGGCCGCCTGCAGGGTCACGAAGGTGGCCCGCTGGTTCTGCCGGGCGAGGCCACTGGCCGCAAGGGTGACACCCTGTACATCCACTCTGCGTTCCCGAACGACGTGTTCGCCATCGACCTCGACAGCCTCGAGATCGTGTGGGAATACGATCCGGTTCAGGAAGAGAGCGTGCAGGGCGTACTCTGCTGCGACAACGTCAACCGTGGCCTGGGTTATGGCAACGGGATGATCTTCCTGCAGCAAAACGACACCATGCTGGTTGCCCTGAAGGCCGACAACGGCCAGAAGGTGTGGGAAACCAAGAATGGCGAGCCCAAGATGGGCCAGACCAACACCAATGCCCCGCATGTCATCAAGGACAAGGTCTTCACCGGCATGTCCGGCGCGGAATTCGGTGTGCGTTGCTCGATCACTGCGTATGACATCAACAGCGGCAAGCTGGTGTGGCGTGCCTACAGCATGGGCCCGGACAGCGACATCCTGTTCGACCCGGCCAAGACCACGTCCATGGGCTCACCCGTCGGCGCCAATTCTTCGCTGAAGACCTGGAAAGGTGACCAGTGGAAGATCGGCGGCGGCTCGGTGTGGGGCTGGTGGCCATATGACAAGGCGCAGAACCTGATGTTCTACGGCTCTGGCAACCCCTCCACCTGGAACCCGGTGGTGCGTCCCGGCGACAACAAGTGGTCAATGACCATGTTCGCCCGCGACGTCGATACCGGTGTCGCCAAGTGGGCGTACCAGATGACTCCGCATGATGAGTGGGACTATGACGGCGTCAACGAGATGGTCCTGTGGGACGGCAAGGTCAAGGGCAAGGACACCAAGGCCCTGAGCCACTTCGATCGTAACGGCTTCGGCTATACGATGGACCGTACCAATGGCGCGCTGCTGGTGGCCGAGAAGTATGACCCGGCTGTCAACTGGGCGACCCATGTCGACATGAAGACCGGCCGTCCGCAGGTGGTTCAGTCCAAGTCCACCCACAGCAATGGCGAAGACACCGTCTCCAAGGACGTGTGCCCCGCCGCTCTGGGTACCAAGGACGAGCAGCCGTCTTCGTATGACCCGGACACGGGTCTGTTCTATGTGCCGACCAATCACGTTTGCATGACGTATGAGCCTGTTTCCAACCCGATGTATGAGGCTGGCAAGCCCTACGTGTTTGCGAACCTGACCATGTTCCCTGCCGGCAAGACCTGCCCGGGCAAGGAGTGCGGCAACAACGACACCAACGACAACATGGGCAACTTCATCGCTTGGGATGCGGGCCAGGGCAAGATCGTCTGGTCGATCCCCGAGAAGTGGTCGGTGTGGAGTGGTGTGTTGACCACCCATGGCGGTCTGGCTTTCTACGGCACGTTGGAAGGCTGGGAGAAAGCGGTTGACGCCAAGAGTGGCAAGCTGCTGTGGAAGTTCAAGACCGCGTCCGGCATCATCGGCAACACCAACACCTGGATGCACAACGGCAAGCAGTATCTCGGTGTGCTGTCCGGTATCGGTGGCTGGGCGGGTGCGGTGGTGGCCTTCCGCAAGGAAAACACGGCTCCCGACGAGTGGGCGCTGGGTGCCGCGGGTGGTTACCGCGCGCTCAAGAGCGTCACCAAGAACGGTGGCGTGCTGAACGTCTTCTCCCTGCCGTAAAAATAACGAACAGGCAGGTTAGTGGCGTTTAAATAACAACAAGTGTTAAATCTGTAACCCCTCGAAGCCTCGGCTTCGAGGGGTTTTTTTTAGCGCGGTGCATGTTATGGCTGCCGCAGGGCGTCACGGGTTAAGCAACCGTTAACCTGTGGAATTAAAAGGAACTTTTTAAAATAATCCGCACCTAACAGGCCGTCAGTGCAACCGGATATTTACAAACCCTTTGATGGGGATGATTAACAATTTATTTCTGGAGAGAGTCATGAAAAAATTATTGCTGGCCTTGATAACGTTGGGCACGATGATGTCGACAGGTGCCTGGGCGGCGGAGGTCACCGTAACCGCCACGGTACGTTCCTTTGATCCGGACATAGTTCAGATTCAGCCGGGCGACAAGGTGGTGTGGCGTCAGATGAATTCGCACAGCACCACTTCGATTGCCGGGATGATCCCGGATGGCGCCACGCCATGGAATTCAAAACTGGGCGAGGATTTCGCAATGACCTTCGACAAGCCGGGCGCGTACGTCTATACCTGCACTCCCCACGCCTCCTTCGGCATGGGCGGCGTGATCATTGTCGGTAACGGCAAGCCCGCCAATCTGGACGCCCTGAAAGCGGCGACCGACAATAACGGCAAGCGCTGGGTCAAAAAGCTCGAACGTTATCTGGACGAGCACGGCATCAAGTAAGCGGCCGGGTTTTATCTGGAAGGAACTGCAACGGCCTTGCCGGGTCACATTACCGGCAAGGCCGTTTTTTTTGATGTGTTGTCAGCGTTTGTCAAGGGTACAATAGCCCCCCGCCCGCTGAACGGGGCTTTCGCACAAGCGGGCGACACAAACGCCGGGAGAATATGTCATGAATGGTGGGAATAAGAAGGGCTCCAGAGAAGTGTCGATCATCCTGTCATTGGTGCTGGGGATGATGTCCAGCGCCATGACAGGTGGACTGCTGGCTGAGGAAGATGCGGCGCCGCCGCCGCGTACTGCGCTCAAGGTATGTGGCGACCCCAATGCCATGCCGGCGTCGAATGACAAGTTGGAGGGCTTCGAGAATAAAATCGCCAAATTATTCGCCGACAGTCTGAAATTGCCCCTCCAATACTACTGGTTCCCGCAGCGCTTCAAATTCATACGCAATTCGCTTAAAAACAACAAAACCCCGGATGGTTCCTATCAGTGCGATTTGGTCATCAGCGTGCCGGAGAATTTCGACATGGCTGCCACTACGCAGCCGTATTATCACTCCACCTGGGCGATGGTCTATGTCAAGGGGCGCGGGCTGGACGACATCAAATCCCAGGATGATCTGGCCAATTTGCCCCCGGAACGTAAAAAGAACCTGCGCATTGGCCTGTATGACGTCGGCCCCGCCACTGATTGGGCGTACAAACACAACTTGCTTGATTACATGGTGTCCTATCAGCATATGACGGCTGATGTGCAGGATTATCCCGGACGCATTATCGAGCAGGATCTGGTGCAGGATAAGATCAACGTCACCTTCGAGTGGGGCCCCATCGCCGGGTACTACGCCAAGAAAATCAAGAATCCGGAGCTGGTGGTGATCCCCATGAAGTCAGAGCCGGGCATCAAGTTTGATTTCCGCTTTGCCATGGCCACGCGCTTCGGGGAAAAGGCCTGGAAGCAGCAGGTGAACGATTTCATCACCCAGCATCGCGAGGATATCCGCGCCATACTGGCCGAATATGGCGTGCCGTTGGTTGATGAAGGCGCGACGAAGGCCGGGGATGACGACAACAAAGGCAAGCATAAGAAAGGTGATGGCAAGAAGAATCAGGGTAAAAAGAGTTAGAGGTGATGACCATGATGGATATTAATTCCACGATCAGCGTTTACCATGGGGTCAAAGGGCTGTTGGCGGGTTGTCTTTGCGGCAGCTTGTTGCTTGTCGGGACAGTCTCGATGGCGGAGGATCCCGCCGCGACCGGCGTTGCCGCGACGCCCTCCGGGGATTCTGTGGAGGCCATGCCCAACATCAACAAGGATGGCAAGATGGACCCGGAGGCACTGGCGCACATCGGGCGCGTGGGCGATTCGATGGAAAGTGAAAATGTAAAGCTTTCCGATGCCGAAACGCTTTTATGGATGACGGATCAACTCAAGAATATCAAGGCGCCGACCGTTCTCAGGTATCACTTCAAGAAACAGGGGAGCTTCGAAGAGGGCTTTGAAGACAATGTGGAGTTCCAGGTCAAGGAAATAAAACCCGATGGCAGGAAGGCGGGCGTGGTCAACTGGTTCAGCGGCGAACGCAGCCACTATGTGCCGCCTTATGATGACATCAACGGCAATCCCGTGCTGGGGATTTATCTGCAAGGCGACGTGCTGGAGATGAATCGCATCACGGAGGGATACTGGCGCTATTTCCACCGTCTGATCAAACAGGCCTTCGCGGAAAGTGCGGAGGTCAAACCAGTGACGATATCTTTTAATGGTAAGACGGTGCAGGGCAAGCAGGTGCGGATCGCGCCGTACGTGAAGGATCCTCATCTGGGCGGCAACGAAAATTTCAAAAAAATGGAGAACAAGGAGTACCTCATCACCGTGTGTGACGACATTCCTGGATATCTGTACGAAATCCACACGGTGGTGCCGGCGCCCGATAATGCCCAGGACAAGTCCAAGCCGTTAATCGATGAAACTTTGGTGCTGGTGGACGCGGAGCAGGCCGGTCACTGAAATTACACTCCTCAGCCACACTGAAAAACCCGGCGGTCGCCGGGTTTTTTATTGCGAGACGTGCGTCAGCGGGTCAAAGAAGCGTGTGGGTCTGACATGCCTGTCCATCCCCGTTGACTGGCGTGATATTTCCAGATACTCAGTCAGAGTAGGCAGCGCTGAGGATCATCAATTCGCCCTTGCCGCCGGTGGCAAGATCTCCGCAGTATCTTTCGCACAATGGTCCCCGGCCTCTCAGTTCTGACAGGTGAGGATACGTGCGTGTCAGATGCTGGAACAAGAGGCGCAGGAACTGCATCTTCAGAACACCACAGTTGTTGAAGGTGGCGGTGATTCGCTCCGGTCTTCGCGCCAGAATCACGGTCCCACGTTTCATGCCGGAGCCGACGAAATCGCCGGAAGTGCCGCAGGCCAGTATGGTGCCGGCCAGCATCCGCGCGCCACAATAATCGCCGGCGCTGCCTTTAAGGATGATCATGCCGCGCCGCATGCGGTCGCCAACGCGCATCCCGGCATTCCCGGTGACGAGGATGGTTCCACCGTCCATGCCGTGCACCTCGCCCGGTCGCGCCCCTCCCACTTGATTTCCGGTGTTGCCGTGAACCTCTATCAGCCCGTCGTGCATATTGGCACCCAGCCAGTCACCTGCATCACCTTGGACTACGATTTGGCCGCCACGCATGGCAGCGCCCAGCCGCTGGCCAACCCTGCCGCGCACGGTGACGGAACCGCTGCCCATGTCCATCCCGATGTCGTCGAACTTGCCAAGGTCGCCATGCAGTTGCAGGTGTTGCGCGTCATTCCCACTTATTGAAAAAAGATCGCCGACGGTCACCTTGTGGTTTCCGCACTGCAACTTGATCCTGGCGATGGCGGTGCGGCGCATTCCGTGCAATCGATCGGGAATCAGCGCGGAAAGCCCCACCCGCTGCCTCGGAGCCTCTTTCAATGTGAATTTCAGCGGTTTCATTTGAGGATTTTATGCAGGTGAAAGTGATAGGGGCCGAGCTTGCCGCCGTAGTTCCCGGCGCCGATCCGGTAAATGCCCCGCCGTGGCCCGGGGACGCAGGCGGCGCGGATGCCCACGCGCATGGCCTCTCCCACGGACCTCTCATCCAATCCATCGATCACGACTTCAAGCACCGAACCTACATCGGCTGAGAGGACGGAATTCTTTACCTTGCCTTTCAGCGTGGGGCAGTACAGGTGATTGGTCGAGGCGCTGAGGAATTTGTATTTGGAGCCCACCTTTGAACCGGAACCCACCACGCCGCCGGGAAAGGGGGTCACGACTCCCGGGATCTTTTTGATTGCTTTTATGGCCTTTTCACAGGCCGACAGGCCGTGGCCGGAGCTTTTCGCGAAGATCAGGAAATTACCCCCGCCCACCGCCTTGACAACGCTGGCGCTTTCTTCACACATGAATTCGCCGTGCATCACCGGCACCCGCCAGTAGCGGGTGCCGTCGAGCAGTTTGGAGATCTGGTGGCCGTCGCCGAAAAAACGCAGGCTTTTGCCGAGCGGGATGCGATCCGGCGTTCTGAGCCCGGAATAGCAGGCGGCAGTGACGGTGGTCATGACCGACTGGCCGACGCGCTTGAGGACCTGCTCTGCGAGTTGTTTGGTGGAGGTGGAGAAAATGAGTACGGATATTCCCGGGCGTCCGTCGGGAGTATGGCGGGTGTCGAGCTCGCGCTCAATACCGGCCTCGCAACCGCAGCCGATGACAGAGGTGGCAAATCCGCTCAGGGAATTGGCCGCGTGATGGGCCCACTTGTGATTTATCGCCGTGATGATGAGACGCGCCGCCTTCATCGGGAAGGCCTCGGCGAAGGTATTCTCTATTTCCACTCCGTTGATCTTCATGCGCTAGGATCCCGTCGCACAGGGATGGATGATGAGATGGCCGTTGCCGGCGTTTTCAATTTCAGCGTTGCTCAAACGAAAGTTATTCAGCCGCATGGTCAGGTAACGCTCAAAGTAATCTTGCAGGGAATTCTCGATGGCGCGGTCGTATCGGGGACGCAAAGTATGGGTGCCGCCGCTGGTGACCTTGACGATCCTGCCGTTCTTCGCCACGAGCTCTCCATCCTTGAAAACGTAATCCGGTTTTTCGAACATCCGTTCCTTGTTCTGGTGCGGTGTGTAAACGGTGATATCGGCGGCGGCGCCCGCACCGAGATGACCACGGTCGCGCAAACCCAGGCTCCTGGCCGGTGCCGCACGGGTCATGATTGCGATTTCGTAAAGTGAATATTCGCGGCTGATGCCGGCAAGGGTGGACATTTTCTGCGCGTCAGGGTGCAGTGTCGCCAGGCGCTCGTTGCGGAAGCTCCTGTCCATCAGCAGGCGTATGAGATGCGGGTAGCTCGTGAACGGCGCGCCATTCGGGTGGTCCGTGGTGAGGAAGATGCGCCATGGATCGTCGACCTGCAGGAAGATCTCCAGACCTATCGCCCATTGCAGGGCATTGACGAAATTTCTGTGGCGATAGCGGAACGGCACCACCCCGCAGCCGGCATCGCACTCGATGTCCATGCATACCCATTTGTTGGGATTTGCAAAAGCCCGATTCCTGTACTGTGCCATGCTGTCGCCGGAGGCGGTGACCGTCTGGCCGAACATGATCTGGCCCACATCCACGGAGATATTCTTGTTGCGATTGACGGCTTCGGCGATGCGGCCTGCGCCGGAGGAAAATTTCTTGTCACCCTCGGTGCCGTAGCTGTGAAATTGAATATGGGTCAGGTGCAGTGGCAGTCCATCGACACCGGCGATCGTCTTCAGCGTGGTCTCCACATTGCCAGGCACTCCAAGATTGCAACCGTGCACGTGCAACGGGTGCGGCACACCCAGCTCATGGACCGCGCGTGCCAGCACCTGCAGGATCTGTCGTGGCGTTACGCCGTAATGGGCGTTTTTTTCGTCGAGGTCAAGATTGCGCTGGTTGAACTTGAAGGCGCTGATCCCGCCGGGATTAACCACCTTGACGGCGAGCGCCTGAGCGGCCGTAATGGTGAAGGCGACGTAGTCGTTGATTTCTTCCTGACTCTTGCCGGAAGCGAGCATGCGCAACAGGAAATCATCGCTGCCCAACATGACATAGGCGCCCTTGTCGATGATGGGCGTGTCGGCCATTTCCATATGCGCCTGCCGGGCGTTGGCCGGCAACATCGCCGGTTCGAAGCAGGCCGTATAGCCCATCTCCGCGTATCGATAGCCCGTGGCCAGCGTCGACGGCACGGCGTGGCCCACCCCCGATCTCGTGAGGGTGGTGCGCGGCACGGGATCCGGCTGATGGTCTTCGGGCAGCAGGGTCCGTGCGATATTGACCTTGCCGCCACCGATGTGGGTGTGCGGGTCAATGGCGCCGGCCATCACCACCTTGCCGCGCAGATCAAGATTCACGGCCGCCGTTTCGGCGGCGGCGGACGATGGAGCCACGATGCGGCCATCGCGGATGTAAATGTCGCGTTGTTCACCATCCACGCCGTGCGTGGGATCGTAAACGGTAGCGCCGGACAGTTTGGTCAACATGGCTTCAACCCGGCATTAGAGTTGTTTCAACAACGTTTGAAGGACGGCGCCCACGCTGGGCAGCGTCGAGTCCCGCAGGCGGTACAGCGGCAGGGAAACGACGTTGTCCACCCTGCACATTTGCCCCACATGGTCGATGCCGGGGGTTCCCACCGGAATGTATATGGAATATTCACGTTCGAATTTCGCCGGCGGAGGCGCCAAAAAGATCGTGGGTATCGCGGCCTGCGGCGGATGGAGATCAGGATCGAAGCTGGATATCCACAGCAGGGCGTCGACATCGCCGTTTGCCAGAAGATTGGCGGTGGCATTGCGGGACGGATCGTAATCCGGGAAGCCCTTCCCGAAATCCACGCGTAATGGATAACCGCTCTGCCATGTGCACACCGCCCCGGCGGTGACGATGGCCTCGTTGCCGCCCAGGGTCAGCCCGGAGCAGCGCGTGTACTGATTGAGATCCTTGACCAATTCGCAAATGCTGGCGACGGTGATATCCGCTGCCGGGAAATTCAACCGCGGCGGCGCCCAGATAATGACGGCATATTTGGCGGCCTTGAGTTTCTTGACGAACCTGGCCACATGGCTGATCCTGACGCCGGCCACGGTTTCCGCCTGCAGGGGGTTGCCGGAGAGCAGGGCACGCGCCGCGGCCAGCAGCTCATTCAGGCGTTGCGGGTCGTTTTTGAGATGCCACGGTTTGCGTCCATCGGGACTCACCCCCGCGCCGGTTTCAAGACCCCGGCCGAGATAGACGATCTCGCGCTTGGTGGTATCGAGATCGAACATGGACTCCTTGTTCCAGACGTAACGTTCAAAGAATCGCGGATGATCGCTGCCCACGTCGGTGCCCGCGAATACGATGAGATCGGCGCGATTTCGAAGCTCCGCCAGCGTCGTCGTCATCCAGCCGCGATCCTGCATGGCAAGAATATTTCGGTACAGGCCGTCGCCCAGCATGTGATCAACGATCCCGCCGGTGCGATCAGCAAGCGCCATGACGGCGCGCATGCCGGCAACGTCGGTCGACAGCCCGCTGAAAAGCGGGTGACGGGAGGACTTCAGCACTTTCGCCGCCGCCGCGACCGCCTTTCCCAGGCTGACCTCTGTGCCATTAATCCGCGGCGCGGCCGGTACGACGGGGCGTTCGAAGCCAGCTACGGCGCGGGGGCAGCGCGTCGAAGCGACATGCAGCGCACCACGCCGTTCCTCGATTTCGAGATCATCGCAAAGCAGGCTGCAAAACGGGCAGGTGACGGATTTGAAGGTCTTCGACGCGGAGCGGCGAGTGCGCGAATCTTGGGGATTTTCGAGCATGGTTTCTATGATTGGATTTTAGGGCTGACCGCGGACTGCGGCATGACTTGTTTATTGAAACCCACGCACTTATCCAGTAATGGAAAAAGTACCATAAATCAGGCACGTTCACCATACTTTTCATGGCTAGAATCAAACGAATAGGCCTCGCCCGGCCTATTGACAGCCGTGCAGGTTTTAAGCCTAACCCGGCAGGGGGCAGGCGTGTCACCAAGCCGCGGATGGCGGCCCGGCAAGAGGGGCAAGAGGACTGGGGACTGGTGCGGGCCAACCCTGATGAGAAGAATCGGACTGGGTTTAGGAATCGATTGCCTTCAGCATTTCCCGGACTCGTGTGAATTTCTCGCGGGGTTTGCCCCTGGATTCGCCACGCCTGACCTCGGCGGCATCGATCTTGAGCCAATCCTCGAAACTGACGTGCTTGATGCCGCGTTTTGCCAACAGCGGGCAAATCGCATCCATGCCCTTCCTGTCCTCTCCCGAATCGAGCAATGCGAGATCGGCCAGGAGTGCATTCACCGTCGCCGCGCTGTCGCCGCGATTGGTGGCGATGACGCCGGTGGGACCACGCTTGATCCAGCCGGCGCAGTAAAGGCCGGGCACCGTGCCGTTCCCGTCGCGCAACCGTCCTTCCTCGTTGGCGAAAACACCTTTACGTTCATCGAAAGAAACGCCGCTGACGGGCACTCCTTTGTGGCCTATACTGCAAAACAGCAGACCACATGGTAGTTCCATTTTTTCTCCAGTGCCTCGTGCGGCCTGATTGAAGGGTGATCCCTCCAACTTGTTTCTTTCCAGCACGACCGACTCAAGACGTTGCCGTCCACGCAGTTCCACGGGGCTTTTTAAAAAATGAAAATGGCAGCGGCGACGTTTTATCGTGGCGGATCGCCCTGCGAAGCTTTGAAATATTTCCACATTCCTCATGCTGGTGACGTTATTCCTGTCTGCAAGCTCTGTTTCGCTTTCAGGATTTAGTTCGAGGGCTTCGGGTGCCACGATGACATCAGCGTTGGCGAGTTCCCCCAGTTCGAGCAGTTCTTTGTTGCTGAATCTGGCCTGGGCGGGACCGCGCCTGCCGATGATATGTATTTCCCTTACCCGGCTTTCTGCCAGCGCTTCCAGGGCGTGTTGAGCGATATCCGTGTTTTTTAACTCATCGACGGTTTTCGCCAGGATCCGGCAGACATCGGCGGCAACGTTTCCCTGACCGATGATGACCGCGACTTCCCGAGAGAGATCGAAATGGTGGTCACAATAGTCCGGATGGCCGTTGTACCAGCCCGCAAACTCCATGGCCGTGTGACTTCCCGTCAGGTCTTCTCCCGGTATGCCAAGCTTTCGATCCGCCTCCGCGCCACAGGTGAATATGATCGCGTGATAAGCCTCGCGCAGTTCCGTGACCGTCAGGTCCCGTCCGACACAGACATTGCCAACAAAACGGTGATTGGGCGCGCGTGCGATCTTGTCGTAAAACTGTGTCGCCTGTTTAAGCTTGGGATGATCGGGCGCCACACCGTGGCGCACCAATCCATACGGGACCGGCAGACGTTCATACATGTCCACGAACACGTTTTTGCCCGACTTGAACAGTGCCTCGGTGGCGTAAAAACCACTTGGGCCGCTGCCCACGATCGCAACTCGCAGGGGGCATTCTATTGAACCTAAGACAGGCATGCTTCTGAAATTCTCGGTAATCCCGTTTCTTCTTGTGAACCTGCGGCTGGCAGTGATGCTTGCTACTCATCAACGACCGGCAACGGCGGCGTCTGTTCGGCGTAATCTGATTTACAGCATTATATACGCCATATGGTCGATGAGACGATCGCCAATCGGTGCCAGTGCTTTGATGTTTCGCCGGGAAAACGGGCACAATGGCCCCATGGAAGACCTGAATAAGTTGAAAATAGACCGCGGCGGCAAGCGCGGCGCCGGCCCGTTGCCTCGCGGTGGCGGCAGAAAGCGGCTGATGATTTTGCTGGCCCTGATGGTTGCCGGGGTGGGAGGGTATTTCAAGTATGGCGGCCATCTCAATCTATTGCGGCCGCGCCCGGAGGTGGAGGTCGGTAATGTAGTGACGGCCTATCCCTCGCAGGCGCTCTCGCTTTTTAACGCCACGGGCTACGTAGTGCCGCAGACCAGGGCGGATGTCGCCTCCAAGGCCACCGGCCGGCTGCAGGCGATCGAGGTGGAGGCGGGCAGCGTGGTCAGGAAAGATCAGATCATCGCCCGCCTGGAGGATCAAGACGTGGTGGCCGTCATGGAGCGCAATCGCGCCAGCGTCGAGGCGGCGAGGGCGGCCGTCACGGAGGCTAGGGCCCAGTTGCACGTGAGTCAGGCGCGAGTGGCGGAAGTGCGTGCGGAAATGCTGGACGCAGAACGCGCCATGACACGGGCCCAGGCCATGGTCGGTAAAAAATATGTTACCCAGGAATTTTATGATGCGGCGCAGGCTCGTCGTGACAAAGCCGCCGCCAACGTGTCGAGTGCAGAGGCGGGTGTCGCCGCCGCCGCCGCCTCGCTCGCTACTGCGGAGGCACAGGTGACAGCGGCGGAAGCGGCTTACGACGAAGCCAGGGTGGCGGTGGAGTACACGTTGATCCGGGCGCCATTCGACGGCGTCATCCTGTCCAAGCATGCCGACGTGGGCGACGTGGTGGCGCCGTTTGCCTCGGCAAATCAGTCCAAGGGCGCCGTGGTATCGATGGCGGACATGAGCACCTTGCAGGTGGAGGCCGACGTGTCGGAATCGAACCTCACCAAGGTCAGCGTGGGACAACCCTGCGAAATCCAGCTCGATGCGCTGCCGGAGCAGCGGCTGCGCGGCGAAGTGCATGCCATTGTCCCGACCGTGGATCGCGCCAAGGCCACGGTGCTGGTCAAGGTGAAATTCATCGACCCCGAACCCCGCATCCTGCCCGACATGAGCGCCCGGGTGGCATTTTTGAGCCGGTCGTTGACAGAGGAAGATCAAAAGCCGCGCACGGCCGTGCCGGCGGCCGCCATCGTGACGCACGACGGTCACAGCCTCGCGTATCGGCTGGACGGCGATGTGGCCCGTGAAGTGACGGTAATGGCTGGCGGCGAGCGTTTGGGCGACCTGGTGGTGATCAAGGCGGGGCTCAACCCCGGCGACAAGGTGGTGCTGAATCCGTCCGCCGAACTGCGGGACGGCATGCGGATAAAACTACCGCAGTCATGACGCCGGTCGTCGAGATTCGCCGTCTATGCAAGTCCTACCGGCGTGGAGATCAGGACGTGCATGTATTGATGAATCTCGATCTTACGATTTACGAGGGCAGTTTTGTCGCCTTGATGGGGCCTTCTGGATCGGGCAAGTCCACGCTGCTGAACATCATCGCCGGCATTGATCGGCCAGACAGCGGCGAACTGCGCATCGCCGGCATCGATATCACCACGCTCTCCGAAGCGGCGCTGGCGCAGTGGCGGGCGGAAAACATCGGCTTTGTCTTCCAATTCTACAATCTCATGCCGGTACTCACGGCGTACGAGAATATCGAACTGCCGCTGTTGCTGACCGATCTGTCGCGGCGGCAGCGCCGCGAGCATGTCGATATGGTGCTGGACCTGGTCGGTCTGACCGATCGCAGCGAACATTACCCGTCGCAGCTCTCCGGTGGACAGCAGCAGCGTGTGGCCATCGCCCGTGCGCTGGTCACCGATCCCACGCTCATTGTCGCAGACGAGCCAACCGGTGATCTCGACCGGGTGTCGGCCCGCGACATCCTCGATCTGCTCGAATCGCTCAACAGCACTCTGGGCAAGACCATCATCATGGTTACGCACGATCAACTTGCCGCCGATCGCGCCCATGTCATCCGTCATCTCGACAAGGGCGTGCTGACCGACACTGAACAGCCCGCGCCCGCCGCGGCATGAAGCATGGCCTATCTGCCACGCCTGATTTTCCGCAATCTTCTCCGCCACCCCCTGCGGACTCTATTGACGGCGATTGGCATCGTCGTTGCCATCACCGCCTTCGGCCTGCTGCGCACGACCGTCGACGCCTGGTACGCAGGAGTGGAGGCATCTTCCAGCTCGCGGCTGGTGACGCGCAATAAAAACTCACTGGTCTTCCCGCTGCCGCTGCATTATCTGAACAAGATCCGCCAGGTCGGCGGTGTATCGCAGGTCAGCTACGCCGAGTGGTTCGGCGGCATCTACATCGACAAGAAGAACTTCTTCCCCCAGTTCGCCGTGGACGGGCACACCTATTTCAAGTTGTATCCGGAGTTCGTCGTTCCACCGGAACAATTGAGGTCGTTCTCGCTCGACCGACGCGGTGTCATCGTGGGCCGCAAGACCGCAGCCCAGTATGGTTGGAAGATCGGCGATCAAATTCCGCTCCAGGGAACCATCTACCCCGGCACCTGGGACTTTGTCATTGAGGGCATCTATCGCGGCATCGACAGCAAGACCGACGAGACGCAGTTCTTTTTTCACTGGGATTACCTGAACGAGATTACCAAAAAAACCAATCCAGATAACGCCGACAAGATCGGCATTTTTCTGGTGGGGCTGAAGCACGCGCAGGATGCGCCGCTGATCGCCCAGCACATCGACGCCATGTTTGCCAACTCGCTTGCCGAGACGCTGACCGAAACCGAAAAGGCCTTCCAGTTGAGTTTCGTGGCCATGACCGAGGCTATTCTGCTGGTCATACAAGCGGTGTCATTTTTGATCATCCTGATCATCATGGCGGTGATGGCCAATACGATGGCCATGACCGCCCGAGAGCGCCGGGGGGAATATGCCATCCTGAAGGCGATGGGCTTTCCGGCGCGCTTCATCGTCGGCCTTATTTTGGGCGAGTCGCTGCTGTTGAGCTTGAGCGCCGGCGCCGCCGGCATCGTCCTCATCTTCCCCACCGCGCGTGACGTGGGCGCGCGCTTCGGCACGCTGTTCCCCATCTTCAATGTTTCAGCGCAGACGATATGGATGGCGGCGGGCGCCGCGCTGCTGGTGGGGGTGGTCGCCGCCGTGGTGCCCGCCTGGCGGGCCGCACATATACCCATCGCAGAAGGTATGCGGGGTGTCGTCTGATGGGAATCCCGTTGTCTTATATCGTCCGTAATCTATGGGTGCGCAGGCTCACCACCGGACTGACGGCGATGGGCATGGCGCTGGTGGTGTACGTGTTCGCCGCCGTGCTCATGCTTTCGGAGGGGTTGGAAAAGACGCTGGTGCAGACCGGCAGCAACGACAACGTTGTCGTCATCCGTCGTTCCGCGGAGACGGAGATCCAGAGCGCGGTGTACCGCGATCAGGCCACTCTGGTGGCGAGCCTGCCGGAGATCGGCAATGACGCCCATGGCGATCGGCTGGTGTCGAAGGAGGTCGTGGTATTGATGGTGCTGCCCAAACGCGGCACCAACAAGCCCTCCAACGTCACCATCCGCGGTCTGTCATTATCGGGCGTCAGCATGCGCCCGCAGGTGCATGTCATACGAGGGCGCATGTTCCGGCCCGGTTCCGCTGAGATAGTCGCCGGTAACAAAATCGCCAAAGGCTTCATGGGAGCGGGCTTGGGAGAGCATATCAAGCTCGGCCAGCAGGAATGGACGGTGGTCGGCATCTTTGATGCCGGCAACAGCGGCTTTGCCTCGGAGCTGTGGGGCGACGCCGATCAGATGATGCAGACCTTCCGCCGTGAGTCGTATTCCTCGGTGGTGTTCCGGTTGGCCGACCCCGGCGCTTTTGCCGCCGTCAAAAAGAAACTGGAATCCGATCAGCGGCTGACCGTGGAGGCGGAGCGCGAGCCACGCTTTTACGCCCGCCAGTCGGAACTGATGTCGAACTTCCTGCGCATCCTCGGTACGGTCCTGAGTTCGATCTTCTCCATCGGCGCCATCATTGGCGCGATGATCACCATGTACGCCTCGGTCGCCAACCGCACCGCCGAGATCGGCACCCTGCGGGCCATCGGCTTCCGGCGCTGGAACATCCTGAGCGCCTTCATGCTGGAATCGCTGCTGCTGAGCCTGGTGGGCGGCATCATCGGGTTGGTGATGGCCTCATTCATGCAGTTCTTCACCGTCTCGACCATGAACTGGCAGACCTTCGCCGAACTGGCCTTTTCCTTCACCATGACTCAGCGCGTGATCATCGAGGGATTGTTGTTCGCGTTGCTGATGGGCTTTGCCGGCGGCGTTCTGCCGGCGCTGCGCGCCGCGCGCATGAACATCATCGACGCCCTCCGCACTGTCTAACGCCCGGGTTCCAACTATGCGTGCTCTGAGACATGGTTGCACTCGATATGCGCGGGCCACAGCAACTCGTTGGCCGAAGTTCGAACCTCGCGGAGAGTAGAAACCGCGAGCCAAATGCCAACGCCGAGCGCGACCAGAGCATCCGCTTCGTTATGGCCCGTGACGGCGACCAGCACGCCCGCTACGACCGGGGCGAGAGAAACCCAGACATCGCCAAGATTGTGAAGGTACGCGAGGCGCGCTGTGGCGTTGTGATCGGCCGCCTCGTGTAGCAGCCTAGCAACAGCGTAATTTGCGGCCGCAGCAGCCAAGCCCGTTGCGATAGGCACAAGACTCACCACAGGCGCGGGATGCCTGAGGCGCAGGACTGCTTCGATGATGATGCTGGCACTCAAGACGACTAGCCCCAGAGAATTAAGCACGTTTGTAGTGCGCTGAGACTGCCGACCGAGATAGACAGGCAGGAAGAAGGCGAGATAGAGGCAGAGCAACGCGAGTTCATCCGAGAAATTGTGTGCGCTATCGACCAGGAGGCTCAGGCTGTGCGATTGAACGCCGGCGATGGCCTCACCAACTGCAATGGCCGTATTCAACGCGACAGCACCACCAACCGCTTTACGAAAGTGCGACACCGCTGCTCCTATGTGGCGCCCAACTAGAGTTAGATTTCACTTTTGCGATCTGATCTGGGTATCAACGCCGTATAAACTGGTGTGCATGTTTTAACCCCGTGATTTTAGCCAGCCAAATATTGAAAACATGGCGATGATTTTATCAAAAGACTGACAGGGCCTAGTGAGAGAACATCAGAAGATGGGGTTCGATATCAGCCCGATGGTGGGCGTGCGTTATACTGTTTACATAGTGCGACAGTAAAACAACCAAAATTAAGCTATAAATCAGGGAATAAGCGTGATTCCAGGGTTCAAAGAAGAAAGATTGGTGGCGGTGACGGCACCGGCGCGGCTGCATTTCGGTTTCGTCGATCTTAACGGCGAACTGGGACGGCAATTCGGCAGCCTGGGACTCGCCATCGCCGATCTGGCCACCAAGCTCATCATCCGCCCGTCCGCGCAGAACGTGACGCACGGGCCGGATGCGGCGCGCGCAAGACACTTTGCCGATGTGCTGTTGCATGAGTGGGGCATACAAAGCGCCGTGTCGATCATCGTTGAGCACGCTATCCCGTCGCATTGCGGCCTCGGCTCCGGCACGCAGATGGCGCTGGCCGTGGGCACCGGACTCGCCAAGCTTTTTGAAATCGATATCAATACCACGGAGTTGGTGCGAATCACCAATCGCGGCACGCGCTCCGGCGTCGGCCTCGGCGCCTTTGATCATGGCGGCTTCCTCGTCGACGGTGGGCGTGGACCGAATACAATAGCGCCGCCCTTGATCAGCCGCCTGCCGTTCCCCGAACAGTGGCGCATGTTGCTGATCTTCGATGACGAGCGTGAGGGCCTGCATGGACAGAGCGAGCGCGATGCGTTCAAGCAACTGTCGCCGATGCCGTCCGAGACATCCGCCGAATTGTGCCGCCGCGTGCTGGTGCAGTTGTTGCCGGCGTTGGTGGAAGAGGATTTCATGAACTTCAGCGATGCAATTACGCGATTGCAGGAGGCGACGGGCGATCAATTCTCAAGCGTCCAGGGCGGCCGTTACACCAGCCCGCGTGTGGCCGAGGTGCTGGAGTGGCTGCGCGGGCAGGGCGTGGCTGGCCTCGGCCAGAGTTCGTGGGGGCCGACGGGGTTCGCATTTTTCGCCACCGCTGACGAGGCGGAAAGCATGGCGGCATTGGCGCGCCAGCGCCGGCAATCCACTGCGACGCTGCGATTCATGGTTTGCCGGGCGCGCAATGAGGGCGCGCGTGTTCGCACTCATGTGGCACGTCATCTGATCGCCGCCTGATGTAAAACCACTGCGTGAGTCATCAACCATGAAAAATCCATATCTGCTGCATATTTTCTGTCCCACGAAAAACGTCAGTCCGTTCGACATCAACATGGCCTATGAGGCCCGCTATGACGCCGTGATCCCCCACAGCGACGTGACGCTCGATGACATCCGTCCGTTGACACAGGACACCATTTTCTCGCGCGGCCCCACGGGCGTGAAGCGCACCGGCATTTTCATCGGCGGCCGCGATTTCGGCCTGGCGCTGGACATGCTTGACGAGGCCCGCAAATCGATGGTGCCGCCGTTCGAAGTATCCGTGTTCGTCGATCCCTCCGGCGCGATTACCACCGCCGCGGCGCTGATGGCGTGCGTGGAATGGTGGGTGCGCAAACGCAAGAAGGGCGATCTGGAAGGCAAAAACGTGCAGATTTTCGGCGGGACCGGTCCGGTCGGCGTGTGCGCCGGTCTGCTGGCGTCGCAGTGTGGAGCGAAGGTGACGCTGGTCAGCCATCAGGGGGCGGCGGTGGCGCAGGCGCTGGCCGATCGTTACAACGCGCGCTTCAGGACCGACATGCGTGGCGGAGACAGCAGTTCGGAGGCTGCATCAGGGTCGCTGATAGCTGGCGCCGAGATCGCCATCGGTGCCGCCAAGGCGGGTGTGTGCGTATTGTCCGAAAAGTTATTGAAGCAGGCCCGGAAGCTGATGGTGGCCGCCGACGTGAACGCCGTGCCGCCCACGGGTATCGAAGGCGTGGGGGTGCATGACATGGGCAAGCCCATTGCCGCCACGCCCGCCGGCGCGGCGGGCATCGGCGCGCTGGCGGTGGGCAACATCAAATACAAGGTGCATACCCGTCTCTTCAAAAAAATGTTCGAAGCGAAGAAGCCGCTATATCTGAGTTTCCCGGAGGCCTTTCAGGTGGCCCGCGAGATTGTCTCCTCCAGTTTGAAGTGACCTCGGTTCTGATCATTGCGCAATCGGCGCGCGCGCTGGCGCAGTCGGCGGTCAAGGCGGGCTGGAAAGCCTATGCCATCGACCAGTTCGGTGATTTGGATACCCGTGCGGCAACGCAGCACTGTGATGTAGTCTGCAATTTCAGCGATACCCCCACCCTTCTTGTTGTCGTTGAGCTGCTTTTGGACAAGCATCATCCAAGTGCCTGCGTCATCGGTGGTGGCATGGAATCCGCTCTGGAATCCCTCATGGCTGTCAACGAACGCCTGCCGTTTACGGGCAATTCGCTGGAGATTTACCGTCGCCTGTGCGATCCTATTTCCTTCTGCAAATTGCTGGACAATCTCGGCATCACATATCCTGAAACGGTGTCCGATGGTTCAGCAGCGTCGACGTCTGGCTGGCTAGCGAAGCGTGTAGGGGGCAGCGGCGGCGGGCACATACGACCATTGGCGGCGGGTGAGTTGCCGGGCGATGGGTATTATCGACAGCGGAGGGTTGATGGTATGTCCGCGTCCGTGTTGTTTCTTGCCAATGGCAGGAACGCGCAGGTTCTCGGTTATACACGGCACTGGCAGGCGCAGCCGGATGCAGGCCGGTCTTACTGCCGCAGTGGCTTGATACGCTGGTCGGCGGTACCCGCGCCCACAAGGGCACAATTGGAAAATACGGTCAGTGAGCTGACCCTGGCCGCCGGCCTGCGCGGCTTGTGTGGATTGGATTTCATGCTGGGTGATGACGGGTCAATCGCGGTTCTGGAGATCAATCCACGACCGCCCGCCAGCTTCGAATTGCATGAAGGCGAAGCAAGCCTGCTCGGAGCGCACCGGCGGGCTTGCGACGGCGAGTTGATTTCACCGCCGCCAGCGCCGGCATCAGCGGTCAAGGCATCGGTGGCGTTGTATGCGACGTGTTCGTTGACGGTGCCCGCGGGTTTCGTGTGGCCGCGATGGTGCGCGGATATTCCGGCCGCGGGAACAGTCATCGAACGGGATCAGCCGGTATGCACGGTGATGGCGCTGGCCACGAGCATGGAAGCCACCCAGGCCCTGGCGGAGAAAAGGCTGTTGACTTTGCTGGCCGAATTGAAAAACTTTCAATCCATAACTTGACGAGAGTATGCCAATGATCGGCAAAACAACCGCCACTCGAAAGGACAAACCGGCCGTCAGCATAAATGCCATGACGGCACCATTGGTGAAGTCGCTTGTTAAAAACGCCGGTGCGCTGGGTCTGGGCGTGAGCAAGCTCAAAAACGGGGTGACCGTCATTGATGCGGGCATCGAGGCTCCAGGAGGCCTGGAGGCGGGCCGCTTGATTACGGAAATCTGCATGGGTGGATTGGGCCACGTCAACATCCGTTCGGCAAAGGTATTTGCGCGCTGGAGCTGGCATCTCGACGTCTGGTCCAGCAGCCCGGTGCTCGCCTGTCTGGGCAGCCAGTATGCCGGCTGGAATTTGAGCCATGGCAGCGGCAAGGAAGCCTTCGGCGCCCTCGGTTCCGGACCGGCGCGCTCGCTCGGCAGCAAGGAGCGGCTGTTTCATGAATTGAATTATCGCGACCACGCCGCGCAGACGACGATGATCATCGAAGTGGACAAGATACCGCCCGTCGAACTCACGCGGAAAATCGCCGACATGTGCGGTGTGCGCCCAGGCGCGCTCACCCTGGTCCTGACGCCGACCAACAGTCTCGCCGGCGGCATACAGGTCGTGGGCCGTGTACTGGAGGTGGCGTTGCACAAGGTTCACACGGTCGGCTTTCCGCTGGCCGACATCGCCGATGGCGTCGCCAGCGCGCCCATCTGTCCGCCGGCACAGGATCCCATGGTCGCGATGGGCCGCACCAATGACGCCGTCATTTTCGGAGGCCATGCCCACCTCTATGTGCGTGGTACGGATGCGGATGCGCAGGCGCTGGCGCAAAAACTGCCGAGCAACAGCTCACGCGATTTCGGCCGTCCCTTTGCGGAGGTGTTCAAGGAAGTGAATTATGATTTCTACAAGGTCGATCCGATGTTGTTCAGCCCGGCGCGGGTGGCAGTGACGGCGCTGAAGTCCGGCCGCACATTCCACGCCGGCCGGTTGCACGAGGAGTTGCTCGATCGTTCCTTCGGCGCTGAAAAATAGCTATTCTGCAGTGTGATGATCGAGCCACATATTGCGATTATCACGGATGAACCGGGCTGGCACGGCCGACAGTTGAAGCGGGCCTTCGCCGCCCGAGGCCGGCAGGGCTTGTACGTGTCTTCGACGGAATGCCGGCTGGACTTGAGCGGCCCCCAGCCGCGCGTGCTTCTGCCGGGATTCAAGAAACCGCCTGCCGGCGTATTCGTGCGCGGCATCCCCGGCGGCACGCTGGAACAGGTCATCCTGCGATTGGATTGTCTGCATGCCTTGAGTGAACTCGGTATCTTGATCTACAACCATCCCCGCGCCATCGAGCGCACGGTCGACAAGGCCATGACCAGCTTTCTGCTCAAGCGCGCGCAGCTGCCCACGCCGGAGACCTGGGTGTGCGAATCGGAACCGCAGGCGCGCGCCATCGTGCTCAAGGAATGTGCGCGTGGGCGCAAACTGGTGGCCAAGCCGCTGTTCGGCTCGCAAGGCACCGGCGTGCGATTGATTGAAAAGGTCGCCGATCTCGAGGACCGCGAAGGTTTGCAGGGTGTTTATTATCTGCAGGCCTTTCAGGAAAAACTGGCCGAGCAATGGTGTGACGTGCGGGTATTCGTCATCGACGGCGTGGCGGTGGCGGCGATGCGGCGCTCCAGCGCCCATCACTGGATTACCAACCGCGCGCGCGGCGGCCGTTGCGAGGCGCTGCCATTGGACGGGACGTTGACACAGTTGGCCGAAGCGGCGGCGCGGGCCATCGACATCGATTACGCCGGCGTCGATCTGATGCCGCTCGCGGATGGCGGTTACACCATCACCGAGGTGAACAGCATCCCCGCCTGGCAAGGTTTGCAGTCGGTGGCGGGCATCGATATCGCCGCGCGACTGGCTGATCATTTCTTCAGCCGCATGGCGCCAGTGACCGGGTTGCAAGCGGTGACGTGAAGTCGCTGTCGCCGGATCAGGTGCAGGCCGTGGTCCGGGAGGCCTGTAATGCCGATGTGCAGGCGTTCAAGCCCGGCAACGTCAGTGTCGATTCCGCAGGGCATCGCATGCAGGCGGAGCACTTTCTCCACAGCGCCGATCTGGTCGCCCCGGTGTTGGCCCGCCCTGATTTGACCGTCGGGCAGCGCATCGAACAGGCGGTTGACCTGACCATGGCGCAGGTGGGTTGCAATACCAATCTCGGCATTGTTCTCCTGCTGGCCCCACTGGCCCAGGCGGCCCTCCTACGGTTTTCCACGGACGACTTTCAGGAACGTCTAGGGCGGGTATTGCGCGCCTTGACGCAGACGGATGCCGCTGCCGCCTACCGGGCCATCAGGCAGGCCAGCCCCGCCGGTCTGGGGCACCACTCGCAGCAGGACGTGGGCATGGAACCGGAAGTAACGCTGCTTGAGGCCATGCAACTGGCTGCGGATCGGGACCAGATTGCCCGCCAATATGCCCAAGATTATGCAGACATTTTTACCCTTGGGGTAACGGCCCTGAAGGAAGGCTGGGCGAGGGGATGGGGGCGGGAGTGGGGGGCGGTGGCATGCTATCTGGCCTTTCTGTCCCGGATACCGGATACCCACATCTGCCGCAAATATGGGCGGGAGGTGGCGGAAATGGTGCGGCAGGAGGCCGCGGGAGTGGAAACTGATTTCAAAGCGTGCGAGAATTCGACCACAGCCTATAATAAGCTGTTGAGTTTTGATAACAAGTTGAAACAGGGAGGATACAATCCGGGCACCAGTGCCGACCTCACTGTGGCGAGTTGGACCGCCTGCCGATTGCAGACTTTCCTGAAAGAAGCCCCGTCGCACGACGGTGGCGGACATAAGTAACTAAAAACGGTCGGGTCCATCCCAATCGAAAAAGATGCAACAAGGTGACAAGCGATGTCTATATTCAAAGCACTTGTCTGGCAACCATCTACTGGAGACTCAAGAGGAGGTAGAACCATGGCAGTGGTAGATCGTGTACTAGTCGGTGAATCACTGGTCGGCGACGGCAATGAAATTGCCCACATCGACCTGATTATGGGACCTCGCGGCAGTGCGGCGGAGGCAGCTTTCTGCAACGCCCTGGTTAACAACAAGGACGGCTTCACCTCTCTGCTCGCGGTCGTATCCCCCAATCTCGCCGCCAAACCCAGCACCGTGATGTTCAACAAGGTGACCATCAAGGGCGCCAAGCAGGCCACCCAGATGTTCGGGCCCGCACAACGCGCCGTGGCGATGGCCGTCACCGAGTGCGTGGAAGACGGCACCATCCCGGCAAACGAAGCGGACGATATCTTCATCTGCGTTGGCGTGTTCATCCACTGGATGGCCGCCGACGACAAGAAGATTCAGGACTTCAATCATCAGGCCGTCAAGGAATCCATCAAGCGCGCCGTCAAACGCGAGCCGAAGGCTTCCGAGGTGATCGCCAAGAAGAAGACCGCGCATCCGTTTGCCGCGCATGTCTGATTTGCTATAACAACAATAACAGGGTTCTGGTTGAACCCATGCCTGATCGCCCCGGCCCGCCCGGGGCGATTTTTTTCAGTGTCCGGAATCGGGGTGTGATACTGAGCCGACACGACAAGCGCCCAAAAGCACCAGTATTGAGCGTGTTTCACGCCGTAGTGAACTAATTCAGTTCAGGTTTAATCCCCACCTGTAATATGCAGCGCCTGTCATCCATGTTTCGCTTCAGTGTTCTCGACAAAATTCAACAGCTTATATAAAATTGCGCACATTTTTTGCATCGCATCATTACAGGGTTTGAATATTTACTTAAGGAGTGCTGGTCTAACCATGGAAGCAGATTCGCAGTCCTCGCAGGAAATGGCGCCGCCCCCATCAGTCATCACCGATCTGCTCCCGCTGTCCGGACCAATGCATGGGCGGGTGACACGCGCGCGGCTGGATTGGCTGCAGGCGCTGCTGATTGCGTTGTTGATGGCGGCAGCCACCGTCACCCTGTGGGGCAGTTTCAACCGCCCGGTCGACATTGTCGACTGGAACGGAAAAATTCACGGCGTGTCCTTCAGCGCCTATCAGAAGGATCAGAATCCTTACACGCAAACCTACCCCACCGAACGGGAGCTGGAAGCCGACATTGCCATGCTCCGGGATCGGGTCAACAGCATCCGCACTTATTCCTCCACGCACGGTTTCGAGGCGGTGCCGCGCCTGGCGCAGAAGTACGGTCTCAGGGTCACGGCGGGCGCATGGTTCAACCGTAGCAGGGAAAACAATGCAAAGGAGTACAACAACCTGATCCGCAACGCCGAGACCTATCCTAATGTCACGCGCGTGATTATCGGTAACGAAACGCTGCTGCGCGGCGACATGACGGTGAAGGAATTGTCGGCGTATCTGCGTTATGCGCGTCAACGTTTGCACCAGCCGGTGAGCACGGCCGAAACATGGGATCAATGGCTGCTACACCCGGAACTGGCGAAGTCCGTGGACTTTATCGCCATCCACGTGCTGCCATATTGGGAAAAAGTGCCCGTGGAGAAATCGGTGGATTGGGTCATGGATCGCTATGAGGTCGTCAAGAAACGATTCCCCGGCAAGACCGTGGTCATCGACGAAACGGGATGGCCGAGCAGCGGACCGCGTCTCGGCCCGGCCAGGCCCTCGCTGGTGAACGCCGCAAGTTTTGCACGCGATTTCATCAAGGAGGCGCAACGCCAGCACGTCGAGTATTTCATCATGGAGGCCTTCGATCAGCCCTGGAAAAAGGTCGATGAGGGCGCGGTCGGGCCGCATTGGGGGATGTTCAACGCCGACCGCGAATCCAAATATCCACTGGCCGGCGCGCTTGTTCCCGACAAGGACTGGCGTTCCAAGGCCTTTGCGGCGGTGTTGCTGGCTTTGCTGCCGATCCTGTGGTTTGCGGCGCAACGCACCGATCTGAAACTACGCGGCCGTCTCTTTTTCGCGCTGCTGCTGCAAACAGCGACGGCGGCGGCGATATGGACCTCGCTATTGCCGCATACGAAGGAATTGTCCGACTTCAGCTTGTGGATATGGTATTTGCTGTTCCCCGCACAATTGCTGTTGTTGGTGGTGATGCTCATCAACGGCTTGGAGATGGCGGAAATGATCTGGCCCCGGCGGCTGCGGCGTCACTTCGAGGCATATTCCGCGGCGCCGATGTCCGTGCTACCCAGGGTCTCGTTGCATCTGCCCATCCACAATGAACCGCCGGCAGTCGTATTCGAGACCTTGGCCGGTCTCGCCCGGCTGGATTACCCGGATTATGAAGTGCTGGTGATCGATAACAATACAAAAGACCCCGCGATCTGGCAGCCAGTACGTGATTATTGCGAACGGCTGGGCGAACGTTTCCACTTTTTCCATCTCGAGAACTGGCCGGGGTACAAGGCCGGGGCGCTGAACTTTGCCTTGAGAAACACCGATCCCGCGGCGGCAATCGTGGGCGTCGTCGATAGCGATTACGTCGTCACGCCGGATTGGTTGAAATCACTGGTGCCTTACTTCGAGCATGACGAAGTGGCCTTCGTGCAGGCGCCGCAAGACCACCGCGCCTGGCGGGACAGCGTATTCAAGACCATGTGTAATTGGGAATACAACGGCTTTTTTGAAATCGGCATGGTTCAACGCAACGAGCGCAACGCCATCATCCAGCATGGCACGATGACGATGATTCGCAAACAGGCCCTGTGGCGTGCAGGCGCCTGGGGCGAGTGGTGCATCTGCGAAGATGCCGAACTGGGGCTGCGTCTGCTCACCCGCGGTCACGAGGCGGTGTACGTCAATCATGTCTTCGGCCGCGGTTTGGTGCCTGAGAGTTTCAGTGCCTACAAGAACCAGCGTTTCCGCTGGGTGTACGGCGCGGTGCAGATTCTGAAGCGACACTGGCGGGAACTGTTCCTGCCCGGCGTTGGCCGCCTCACGTTGGGACAGCGTTTCCATTTTGTGAGCGGCTGGATGCCCTGGTTTGCCGACGCGCTGCAGCTCGTGTTCACGGTGGCCGGTTTGTTCTGGACCGTCGGCATGCTGGTTGCGCCGCGCAGCATGGAACTGCCGTTGGAGGATTTTTTAATACCGACGGTGGGCGTTTTTGTGTTCAAGATTTTTCACAATCTCATGCTCTATGATGCGCGGGTAAAATGCGGCTGGCGCGAGCGGTTGGGCGCGGCCGTGGCCGGCATGTCATTGACGCACAGCATCGCCCGGGCGGTTTTCACCGGCCTCATTACCCGCAGTCGTCCGTTCCTGCGCACGCCGAAGATGGAGGGCCGTGCGGCGTGGTTGCAGGGACTGGCGATGGCTCGTGAAGAGGGCATGATTGCGCTGGCGCTCGTTTTGGCGGCGGTGACGGTCATCCGTGTATTCGGCGCTGATGGCGCAGACATTCTCTGCTGGGTGGCCGTCCTATTGGTACAGGCGGTGCCCAATCTTGCCGCGGTCCTGATGGGTGTAACAAGCGTTCTACGGCCGGCGGAAAAATCCGCCTCCGTTCCGCGGCCGGCCATGGCGCCAGCAGGCGCTACAAATTGATGCATGGATCCGTTTGACGCCCCACGATGACGCATTCGCTCTTTGTGATGTCTTTCACAATAGAGCGGCTGTGTATGCGGGCGTCAACGATTAATGCCATTTATTATTCGTTTTTCATCATTAATTTCCCCGGTCGTCACGACTACGTAACACAATTTTGAGAAATTTTATTCCGACCGCCGGTGAAAAATTTTGGTATGTAACTTGCTCTGTATCCTGGCGTCGACATTTCGTTGGGATCAAACAAATTGAATAATCTGAATTTACTGATTGCCGATACTCCCATGATTGGTGCGGAGCGCACCGAGCCGGTGCAGGATACCGCCATACTGCAGCTCGCGCACGCCACGATCGGACTTTCGCAGGTTGCCCCGCAACTCAGTGAAATGGCGGCGGGACGGCAGGCCGAGGCCGAACGGCAGGCGAATCACGTGCGCAATATCGTCAACATGACCCGCGAGATGACCACCACGCTCGACCAGACCGTGCGTCAACTGCGGATTTCAACGCGCGAAATTGGCGATCTGAGTTCGATGATCCGCAGCATCGCAAATGCGACCCGCATGATTGCCATCAATACCAGCATCGCGGCGGCGCACGCGGGCAAGGAAGGACGGGCTTTTGCGGTGCTGGCGAAGGAAATCCGCATGCTTTCCGAAAATGCCGCGGCGGCGACGAAGGATGTGCAGGAGAAGGTCGAGCGTCTTCAGGAAAACACCCTGCGTACCGCCCAAGCCATCGGTCTGGAGGAGGGGGGCGGGGAATCGCTCGACAAGAGGGGGAATGGCCGTGGCCTGGCGTGGTTGCTCGAGTGCATGGATGAGGCGGACGTGAGTGCTTCCCGCCAGGCCAACGAGGCGCGCGAATTGAACAAACTCGGCTTGAGCCTGCGTGAGCTGAGCGAGCAAATGATCAGTTCTGTGGGCGCGTTCCGGCTGCAGGCGCACAACCGCGTCGAGGAATTGGTTGAAGAGCTGCGGGCCGACTACGGCATGCGATCCGATGATCCGGGGCGGCAGGCGAGTGTTCTGCGCCTGGCGGTCAAACGCTGCCCGTTCGTCGAGTTGGCGTATGCCACCGATGCGCGTGGCGTCCAGGTTACCGAGAATATCTCCCGCAGGGATTTTCAGGCGGCCTATGGAACTTCCGGCCTGAACAAAAACTGGTCGCAACGCCCCTGGTTTCGCGGCGCAGTGCGTACGGACGGGGTATATCTTTCCGAGATTTATCGTTCGGCGGCCACGGATGAATTCTGCCTGACCGCCTCCGCCACCTTCAGCGGGAAGGATGGACGGGTTATGGGCGTGGTTGCCATCGATGTCAATTTCCGCGAGATCCTGGGAGACGACGGTCTTTAGTCAATCTCGATGCTTCGCAAGCATCGCCGCAATGAATGACAGCCATGTGGGATTGGGTTCCCAGACAGTCTTCATCAAGGCAAATGCTTCCTCTACGGATTTATTCTGTTTGATGGCCTGATAAAGGCCCAGAAACGCAGTCACCCGCATATTGGCCGCACAGTGCATCAATATTTTTTGTCCCTGATGTTTCTCCAGGGCCGCAAAAAAGGCCAGCAGATTATTTTCCGTGGGCGCATCGAACTGAACTGGAATATGTATGTACTCCATGCCCAGTGATTTGACATAACCCGGCTCATCCCGCAGGGAATAGCGGGGATCGTCATGAAGTGCGAGGTTGAGGATGACGCAGAAGCCCGCGCGCGCCGCAGCCGCAAGTTGTCTTTCCGTCGGTTGCCCGGATGTGGACAGTCTTGAATCCACCGCCCGGTAATTGTGGATGTCTGTGACTTGTGTTCCGCTCATAAATCAAAGTAAAAAAACCGGGGGCTTTACGTCAGCCATTTATGACGGTTGCCTTTGAGCGCGATCGTCGCCAGCATAAATTCTTTACTTTGTGCAATAGCATCAGTAACCTGAATCCCCACCCCACAGCCGGCAGAGCCGACCCCATGATTCTCTCAAATTTACCGGGTTGACCGTTCATGGGCACTACATTGTCCTTGTTCGACCAGGCGGAACGCAAACCCCTGCATGAATTCACCGAGCGGGCGTACCTGGATTATTCCATGTACGTCATACTTGACCGCGCGCTGCCGCATCTGGCTGATGGGTTAAAGCCGGTGCAGCGTCGCATTGTCTACGCCATGTCGGAACTGGGGCTCGCTGCCGGTGCGAAATTCAAAAAATCCGCGCGCGCGGTAGGCGATGTCATCGGCAAGTTCCACCCGCACGGCGATTCCGCCTGTTACGAGGCGATGGTGCTGATGGCGCAGGATTTCAGCTATCGCTACCCATTGATCGACGGCCAGGGCAACTGGGGATCCATGGACGATCCCAAGTCTTTCGCGGCCATGCGCTATACCGAATCGCGGCTCACGGCTTACGCACAGTTGCTGTTGAGCGAGCTGGGGGAGGGGACGACGGAGTGGGTCCCGAACTTCGATGGCACGCTGACGGAGCCAAAACTGCTGCCGGCGCGGCTGCCGAATGTCTTGCTGAATGGCGCGGCCGGCATCGCCGTCGGCATGGCGACTGATATTCCGCCGCACAACCTGCGCGAAGTGGCGGCCGCCTGCATCCTGCTGCTTGAACAGCCCGGCACGACCGCGCGTGAGTTGTGCAAGCAGATCAAAGGCCCGGATTTCCCCACCCGCGCCGAGATCATCACGCCGCGCAATGAATTGCGGAAAATGTACGAAACCGGCAATGGCATGGTGCGCATGCGCGCGGTGTATGAAGCGGAGGGCGACGACATCGTCATAACCGCTTTGCCGTATCAGACCTCCGGCGCCAAGGTGTTGGAGCAGATCGCGGCGCAGATGCGGGACAAGAAACTGCCTATGCTGGAAGACCTGCGCGATGAGTCCGATCATGAAACGCCGACGCGGCTGGTGCTGGTGCCGCGCTCCAGCCGTGTCGATATTGAGGCCTTGATGGCGCATTTATTTGCCACCACGGATCTCGAAAAATCCTACCGCGTCAATCTCAATGTCATCGGCGCGAACGGCCTGCCGCAGGTCAAGGACATCAAGTCGCTGCTCGCCGAATGGCTGGAGTGGCGGCTGCAGACCGTCAAGCGGCGGCTGCGGCACCGTTTTGAAAAAGTCACCGCGCGCCTGCATATCCTCGATGGCTTGCTGACCGCCCACCTCAACATCGATCAAGTCATCGCCATCATCCGCAGAGAGGACGAACCCAAGCCGGTGTTGATGAAACGCTTCAAATTGAGCGCCGAGCAGACCGACGCCATTCTCGATCTCAAGTTGCGGCACCTGGCAAAACTTGAGGAAATCAAGATTCGTAGCGAGCAAAAGGATCTGAAATCCGAACAAGCCGATTTGAAGAAAACCTTGGATTCGCGGTCGCGCCTGAAGACAGTGGTCAGGCAGGAGATCGAAACGGATGCGGAAAAATACGGCGATGCACGGCGCTCTCCCATCGTCCAGCGCGAGCAGGCGCAGGCACTGGATGAATCCGAACTCATACCGGCCGAGCCGGTGACGGTGGTGCTGTCGCAGATGGGCTGGGTGCGCGCTGCCAGGGGGCACGAAATCAATCCCGCCGAACTCAGCTACCGCACGGGCGATGGCTATTTAGGCCATGCCTGCGGCCGGTCCAACCAGATGGCGGTGTTCATAGATTCGACCGGTCGTTGCTATTCGCTGCCCGCCCACAGCCTGCCGTCGGCGCGTGGACTCGGAGAACCGCTGTCGGGAAGGCTCACCCCGCCGGATGGGGCGAGTTTCTCAGGCGTGATGCTGGGCAATCCTGATGCGCTTTATGTGTTGGCGAGTGGTGCGGGATATGGTTTTGTAGCCAAGCTCGAAGAACTCTACGCCAAAAACAAGGCAGGCAAGGCCGTGCTCAGAGTTCCAGCGGGCGCCGGCGTGGCCTGCCCCGGTCCCGTGCAGGCCTTTCAAACGGACGAACTCGCGGCGGTATCGAAGGAAGGGCGTCTGGCGCTGTTTCCTGTCAAGGAACTTCCCGTTCTGAACAAGGGCAAGGGGTTGAAACTGATCAGCATCAAACCCGATGCCTTATCGAGGGGCGAAGACGGACTCGTTGCAGTGATGGCAATCCCCGAGGATAAGAGTCTCAAGATATATTCCGGTCAGCGTTGGGTCACGCTCAAGGCCGCAGATCTGGCGGCGTTTCGCGGCCCGCGAGGCCGGCGCGGCAACAAATTGCCGCGCGGCTATAGGCGTGCTGAGAAATTGGAGGTATGTGACTGATATTTTACTTTAATGTATTTTAAATAATATATATTTATCAATATATTACCGTGTAAATTTCATTAAGATTAATGGAGGTATATTCATCCCTGCCACCGGTTTAAGCCGTTGAAACGTAAGTATGGAACCCCCATCTAATTGTTAACCAATTTCTTCGTGAGGGAATCGTAATGCGACGTCTGCTTTTATTCATCGCCACCAACCTTGCGGTGATGGTGGTCATCTCCTTCGTTCTCAAAGTGCTGGGCTTGGAAGGCGTTTTGTATCAGCGCGGCGTCCATATCGATTTGATGAATTTGCTGGCGGTGGCCGGCGTGGTCGGCATGACCGGTTCGTTCATCTCGCTGGCCATGTCCAAGTTCCTGGCCAGGATGTCCACCGGCGCGCGGGTCATCGGGCAGCCGTCCAACGCCAGCGAGGCGTGGCTGCTGCAAACGGTGGCGCATCACGCGCAGGCCGCCGGCATCGGCATGCCGGAAGTGGCCATCTACGACAGCCCCGATATCAACGCCTTTGCCACCGGAATGAATCGTGACCACGCGTTGGTGGCGGTCAGCACCGGCCTGCTGCGACAGATGGATCAGAATGAGGCGGAGGCGGTGCTGGGTCACGAAATCACCCACGTTTCCAACGGCGATATGGTGACGATGGCGTTGATCCAGGGCGTGCTGAACACGTTCGTGTTTTTCCTCTCGCGCGTGGTCGGCTTCATCGTCGATCAGGCGCTGTCACGCGGCGACAACCGGGGTTATGGTTATGGCGCCGGTTACTGGCTGACGGTGATGGTCTCCCAACTGGTGTTCGGAATCCTGGCCAGCATCATCGTGATGTGGTTCAGCCGCCAGCGCGAGTTTCGCGCCGATGCCGGCGGCGCCCGGCTCGCGGGCCGTGGAAAAATGATCGCCGCCCTGGAGCGGCTGCAGGCGGCCTATGAGCCGCCGCATCTGCCGCAGCAACTGGCCGCCTTCGGCATTTCCGGCGCCCGTGACGGCGGTCTGATGCGTCTATTCATGAGCCATCCGCCACTGGAGGAACGCATCGCCGCCCTGCGCAATGCAGCTTAAGGCATACTTCTGAAAAAAGTCTGGGTCTCCGGTAGAAGGGTGTACCGGCGTTGCGCAGCAACGGAGGGAAACAAAAGCGCGGCTGCGATGCGGTGACTGCCTTGTGGTGCGAGAGCAGCCGCCAGCAACCCGGTTCGACCCTAAACGCAGCCGCTGCTCCCCTGCCTGAAAGAGCCACTCCGCGGCCATAAGTCTGGGGGCGCCTTCTTGTTTCCCGACTCTGAAAAGTCCGGGAGGGACTTATTCAGAGAAAATTGATTATTCAAAAAAAAGCGCCCGCGGGCGCGGGCGCATAAGGAGACGGCACTTGTGAAGCTGGAGAGGAGAGGTGCCCCCGTCAATCCCAGCTTAAAGCGCCGCCTGTCTGGTACTCGGTAACGCGCGTCTCGAAGAAGTTTTTCTCCTTCTTCAAGTCAATCAATTCGCTCATCCACGGGAACGGATTGGTTGCGCCCGGATATTGCTCGGGCAGGCCAATCTGTGCGCAGCGGCGATTGGCGATGAAATGGAGGTATTCCTCGAACATGCCGGCGTTCAAGCCCAGCACGCCGCGCGGCATGGTGTCGCGCGCGTAGCGTACCTCGAGTTCGACGCCTTCGCGGATAAGGTCGAGCATTTCATTGCGAAATTCCGCTGTCCATAGCTGCGGATTTTCGATCTTGATCTGATTGATGACATCGATGCCGAAGTTCATGTGCATCGACTCATCGCGCATGATGTACTGGAACTGCTCGGCGACACCCGTCATCTTGTTGCGGCGGCCCATGGACAGCACCTGCACGAAGCCGACGTAGAAAAAGATGCCTTCGAACACGACATAGAAGGCAATCAGATCGCGCAGCAGGCGTTGATCGGCGGCGTGCGTGCCGGTATGGAAGTTCGGATCACCCAGGCTGTCGGTAAAGCGCATGGCCCATGACGCCTTGTCGTGTACCGAGGAGATTTCGCGGTAGGTGTTGAATACCTCCGCCTCATCCAGCGCCAGGCTTTCCACGCAATACTGATAGGCATGCGTGTGCAGCGCCTCCTCGAAGGCCTGGCGCAACAGGTACTGGCGGCACTCGGGGTTGGTGATGTGGCGGTAGACGGCCAGCACCAGGTTGTTGGCGACCAGCGAGTCGGCCGTCGAAAAGAAGCCGAGATTGCGCTTGACGATCAGGCGCTCGTCCTCGGTCAGGCCGTTCGGGTCCTTCCACAGGGCGATGTCGGCGTTCATGTTGATTTCCTGCGGCATCCAGTGATTGCAGCAGGCGTCAAGATATTTCTGCCAGGCCCATTGGTACTTGAAGGGCACCAGCTGGTTGACGTCGGCGCGGCAATTGATCATGCGCTTGTCGTCGACCGACAGGCGGTGGGCGCCAAACTCGACCTCCTCCAGGCCGGTGAGGCCGTGGACCTCCGTGGAAGTTGCGGCCGCCTGTTCCGGAACGGGCGGTACTTCAGTACGCGCCCGTGTGGGCGAGACGGCGTCCCCGGCGGTGAGGGCAGTAGCCACATCCGCAGCTACTTGCGGATGGAAAACGGAACTGAGCTTGGACTTCAGTGCGTTAATCGGGTCTTCCCAATTCAGCATGATGGGGTATCTCCTACTGACAGGATTCACAGTCGGGATCGGTGATTGAACATGTCTTCGGCGCGGGTTCGGCTTCCGCGTCGTTTTTCACCGCATTCAGCTTGCCCTCGGCCAGCGTGCTCTTCTCCACGTGCGTGGCACCAATGGAGCGCAGGTAGTAGGTGGTTTTCAACCCCCGCACCCAGGCCAGCTTGTAAAGATTGTCGAGCTTCTTGCCGTTGGGCTCGGCCATGTACAGGTTCAATGACTGCGCCTGGTCGATCCACTTCTGGCGACGGGCGGCCGCCTCGACCAGCCAGCGCGGGTCAATCTCGAAGGCGGTGGCGTAGAGCTTCTTCAGGTCATCGGGGATGCGATCGATAGGCGACACCGAACCGTCGTAATATTTGAGATCATTCACCATGACCTCGTCCCACAATCCGAGCTTCTTCAGATCGCGCACCAGATAGGGATTGACGACGGTGAACTCGCCCGACAGGTTCGATTTGACGTACAGGTTCTGGTAGGTCGGCTCGATGGACTGCACCACTCCGGTGATGTTGGAGATGGTGGCGGTCGGCGCGATGGCCATGGTGTTGGAATTGCGCATGCCCACGCGTTGAACGCGCGCACGCAGGGCGCTCCAGTTCAGCGTGCAGGCGCGGTCGACGTCCAGATAACCGCCGCGACCATCCTCCAGCAGGCGGATCGAATCGATGGGCAGGATGCCCTTGTTCCACAGCGAGCCCTGGTAGCTGGAGTAGGTGCCGCGTTCCTCGGCCAGTTCGGTCGAGGCCATGATGGCGCAGAAACTCACCGCCTCCATGGATCGATCGGCGAATTCGACCGCCTCCATGGACTCGTTGGGAATGCGCAGTTGGTACAGGGCGTCCTGGAACCCCATGATGCCCAGACCCACGGGCCGGTGGCGCAGATTGGAATTGCGCGCCGTGGCCACCGAGTAGTAGTTGTAGTCGATGACATTATCCAGCATGCGCATGGCCGTGCGCACCGTGCGCTCCAGCTTGGGCAGGTCGAGCTGACCGTCCTTGATGTGCTGGGCGAGATTGACCGAGCCCAAGTTGCAGACGGCGATCTCGCTGCTGGAGGTGTTCAGTGTGATCTCGGTGCAGAGGTTGGAACTGTGCACCACGCCCGCGTGCTGCTGCGGCGAGCGTAGATTGCAGGGGTCCTTGAACGTAATCCAGGGATGGCCGGTCTCGTAGAGCATGCCCAGCATCTTGCGCCAGAGATCGGCGGCCCGCAGGCTCTTGGTGTTCTTGAGTTCGCCGCGCCTGGCCTTGTCTTCGTAATACTGGTAGCGTTCCTCGAAGGCCTGGCCCACGAGGTCGTGCAAATCCGCCACTTCATCCGGGGAGAACAGCGTCCATTCGTCATTCTCAATCACGCGCTTCATGAACAGGTCCGGCACCCAGTTGGCGGTGTTCATGTCGTGGGTGCGGCGGCGGTCATCGCCGGTGTTCTTGCGCAGCTCGAGGAATTCCTCGATGTCGATGTGCCAGGTCTCCAGATACGAGCACAACGCCCCTTTGCGCTTGCCGCCCTGGTTCACGGCCACGGCGGTGTCGTTGGCGACCTTGAGAAAGGGCACCACGCCCTGCGACTTGCCGTTGGTGCCCTTGATGTGGGCGCCCATGCCGCGCACCGGCGTCCAGTCGTTGCCGAGCCCCCCCGCGTACTTGGAGAGCAGCGCGTTGTCCTTGATGGCATTGAAAATGCCGTCCAGATCGTCCGCCACGGTGGTGAGATAACAGGACGACAACTGCGGCCGCAGCGTGCCGGAATTGAACAGGGTCGGCGTGCTCGACATGAAATCGAACGAGGAGAGCAGGTCGTAAAACTCGATGCTGCGCTTTTCCGGCTCCAGTTCGTTGATGGCCAGCCCCATGGCCACGCGCATGAAGAAGGCCTGCGGCAGTTCGAAGCGCATGCCCTTGCTATGGAGGAAGTAACGGTCGTACAGCGTTTGCAGTCCCAGATACGTGAATTGGAAATCGCGTTCGGGTTTTAACGCGTTGGCCAGCGTGTCGAGGTTGTAGTTGCACAGACGCCTGTCCATCAACTCCAAATCGGTGGCGCGCTTGATGTAGGCCTTGAAATATTCGCCGTAACGCTCGCCCATTTCCTGCTGGGTGGCCACCATGGGCCGGTCGAACACAAAGGAGAGCGCCTCATGTCGCAGGCTGTCCAGCAGCAATCGTGCGGCGACATAGGAGTAATTGGGCTCCTTTTCGATGAAGGTGCGGGCGGCCATGACCAGCGCCTTGGCGACGTCCTTTTCGGCGACACCGTCGAAGAGATTGCGTTTGGTTTCCTCGATCACCACTTGCGGATGGGTTTCGGTGAGGCCGGCGCAGGCCTCGCGCACGAGCCGCTCCAGGCGCGCTTCGTCCAACGGCGTCTGGGTGCCTTGCGCGAGCGTTACGCGCAGGGACGGCGCCCGCTGTGCCTCGGCCTCGGCCTTTTCCGCGGCACGGGCGCGATTGCGCTCCTCACGGTACAACACATAATCGCGCGCGACCTTGTGTTCGCCGGCGCGCATCAGCGCCAGTTCCACCTGGTCCTGGATGTCCTCGATGTGGACGGTGCCGCCGCCGGGCAGCCGCCGGGTGATGGCGCGCACCACCTGATCGGTCAGGGCCTGGACGGTTTCATGGATGCGGGTCGAGGCGGCGGCGCTGCCGCCTTCCACGGCCAGGAAGGCCTTGGTCAAGGCCACCGTGATCTTGTTCTGATCGAAGGTGGTCAACTTGCCGTTACGGCGGATGACCCGGTGTTGACCCGGGGTCACGGCACTCAATTCTGTATCGCTGGGTATGCTCAGGTTTAAGGTCTGGTCCACCAATTCGGTGGTCTGCCCCGTCACTGTGGTCGCCATCTTGGGGCGGGCAGTTGCGGTATCTAAACCCATAACTCGCTTTCTCCCTTGAAATTTTTATAACTTCTGCCGGCCCGCCAAGTGCGATCTTCCCCGATTTGAAACGGCGGACCCGGCCGGAATTTGGTATTTATGCTGCTTGAAAGCAGTCTGAAAGGTAACATAGCACCACAATCTAATGCGGTCAACTATCCTTTTAACCACAATATGTTGTGTATTATTCTGAATATATTAGATTCAATATGTTTGGGGAAGTCGAGTGGACAACTTGGGGATAACTAATGCCAACCCGCGTTACAGAATGGTTACAGAAAAAATAGAAACAACTGTGAATAATCCCGGTCCCAGGTCGGTGGATTACTAAAGCTTGTGGTTTTTCATAATTTCAAGATGAGCGTCAATCCATCCGCCAATGGCAACATGCTCAACTTGATCCGATCATCGGCATGCACGTGGGCATTGAAGGCGCGCAAGGCGCAGGTCGCACCGTCGTTCTGCCCGGGATCAGCGACCTTGCCATCCCAGAGCACGTTGTCCACCATGATCAAACCGCCGGGGCGCAGCAGTTGCAGGCAGGCCTCGTAGTAGGCAATGTAATTTTCCTTGTCGGCGTCGATGAAGACGAAATCGAACCCACCGCCTTGTCCGTCCGCCAGCAATTTGCCCAGCGTGTCGAGTGCGGGGGCGATGCGCAGGTCGATTTTCCCCGCCACGCCGGCCCGCGCAAAGTAACGCCGGCCGATGGCGGTCCATCTTTCGCTGACATCACAGGCGATGAGCCTGCCGTCTGCCGGCAGGTGCAGGGCGACGGACAGCGCGCTGTAACCGGTGAACACGCCGATCTCGAGCGCCCGGCGCACACCCATCAACTTCACCATCAGAGCCATGAACTGGCCCTGTTCCGGCGCAATTTGCATGTTCGCCTCCGGCAGGCGCGCTGTTTCCTCGCGCAGTTCGCGCAACAGCGCCGGTTCATGCAGCGAGACCGCCAGCAGATAGTCATGGAGCGGCCCGGTCAGCGTGATGGTCTTGTTGCTCATGGCGATCCCCCGGCGGCGCGGGCATGGGCCACCTCATCACGGATATACGAGGGCAGGGCCTCAGCGGCATCCACGATGTCGTTTGCGAGATAATATCCCCGCGCCAGCCACGCCGTGTGGCGGGCACGGGGAAAGCGGTCAGGAATTACGGATTTCAAGGCCTGTCCGCAATGCCGGGCCAACAGACCGTCCGCCGCGGCGAATCCGGAACCGGCACCCACCCAGGTTCCCGGCGGCAGCGCGGGCGCCGAGGCCGGCGCGCAGACCTGCTCCGGCAGCAGCGTTGTCGTCTGATGTTCCCGGATTTGATATCCGCCCAGATACACTTCATCCCGGCGGGCGTCGAAAGCACCGAGCACAAATATATCGCCGGCCTCCCCGCAGTCGCAAGCCAGCGTGGCCAGGGACGACACCGGCACGAGGCGCAAGCCGGTGCCGAGCGCGATTCCCTGCATGACCGCCGTGCCGATGCGCACGCCGGTGAAGGCGCCGGGTCCCCGCCCGAAGGCAAGAACGTGCATATCCCGCAACCGCAGCCGGGCCGCCGCCAGCACCGCTTCGATCATGGGCAGGATCAACTCCGCATGGCGCTGCGGCGCGATCTCAAAACGCTCATGGATCGCGCCGTCAGTCAGCACCGCCGCCGAGCAGGCCTCGGTGGCGGTGTCGATGGCCAGAACGTTGACGGCATCCGCACTCATGCCGTCATTATTCCATAACTTCCCGCAAAGCTTTCCCTGCTCACGTATAATTCCCGTCCATGTTCCGCCCCCTGCCGGTTTACATAGGAGCACGCTATACCCGCGCCCGGCGCCGCAATCATTTCGTCTCGTTCATCTCCGCCACCTCGGTGCTGGGCGTGGCCCTGGGGGTGGCCGCGCTCATCGTCGTGTTGTCGGTAATGAACGGGTTTGAGCGCGAACTGCACCGCCGCATCCTGGGCGTGCTGGCGCATGCCACCGTATTTCGGCGTGTGCACGTCATCTCCGACTGGCCGGCGCTGACGGAGCGCCTGTCGCGACTGCCACACGTCACCGGCGCCGCGCCGTTTATACGCTCCGCGGCGATGATCACGCACGCGGGCAGCGTCAATGGCATCGTGATCTACGGCATCATGCCGGGCATGGAGGAGCGTGTTTCCGTAATCGGCGATCATCTGACGCAGGGGCGGCTCGCGGATCTGACGCCGGGCTCGCGTCGCTTGATACTGGGCCGGGCGCTGGCGGAGAAACTGCACGCGCGCGTAGGCGACTCCCTGAACGTGGTCGCCCCGCAGCCCGGCAGCAGCCCGGATGAGATCATCCCGGAATTGCAGCGCTACACGGTCGCCGGCATTTTCGACGTCGGCATGTATGAATTCGACTCAACGCTGGCACTCATGCATCTGGACGATGCCGCGGCGCTGTTCCACATGGGGCGCGGCGTCAGTGGCGTGCGGCTGCGCTTTGACGACGCGCTGGCGGCGCCGGTGCTGAAAGACGCGGTGTCGCAGGCGCTGGGCGATGATTACATCGTCGCAGATTGGACGCAGTTCTACGTCAATTTTTTCAAGGCGCTGAAGAGTCAGAAGTCGATGATGTTCATCATCGTGCTGCTGATCGTGCTGGTGGCGGCCTTCAATATCGTGTCCATGCTGGTCATGGTGGTGCGCGACAAGCTGGCCGACATTGCCATCCTGCGCACCCTGGGACTGGCCCGGCGGCGGGTGATGATGGTGTTCATCACCCAGGGCATGATTATCGGCGGCGCCGGCGCGCTGGCCGGCGGTCTCGGCGGCATTTATCTCGCCCGCCACATACAGGACATCGCCCATGGGATCGAGGAATCCCTGCACATGCGTTTTCTGCCGCCGGACGTCTATTTCCTGAGCCGGGTGCCGTCGGACATCCATGGGCTCGATGTCACTGTGATCGTAATCACGGCACTGGTGCTCTGCCTGCTGGCCGCTATTTATCCCGCGTGGCGTGCGGCCGCCTCGCCGCCGGCGGAGGCCTTGCGTTATGAATGACGTCCATCCCGGTTAAGCATTGCATGCACCTGTCATTGCCAGTCAGCATCGGATTGCGTTATCTGCGTGCCAGGCGCCGCAACCGGTTCATCTCTTTCATCTCGTTCAGTTCACTCCTGGGTGTGACGCTCGGCATCATGGCGCTAATCGTGATCCTGTCGGTGATGAACGGCTTCGAGAAGGAATTGCGCGGCCGCATCCTGGGCATGACGGCCCACGTATGGGTGCGTCCGCCCGCGGAGGGGGAGGTCCTGTCCGATTGGCGCAATTTGCAGGATCGATTGCGAATGCAGCCGCGGGTGCAGGCGATCACGCCGGAGGTGCAGGGCGAGGCCATGATCGTACACGCGGGCTACATCAATGGTGTGCAGTTGCGCGGCATCCTGCCGGAACAATCGCAGGCCACATTCATTGCTGACAAGATGGTGGAAGGGAAATTGCAGGATCTTGCCCCCGGCCGGTTCGGGATCATTTTGGGCGAGGGCCTGGCGCGGGCACTGCGCGCCAATGTGGGCGACAAGGTGACGGTCATCTCGCCGCAACCTGTTGCCACGCCGGCTGGCATATTGCCGCGCTCGAGGCGGTTCACCGTGGTCGGCGTGTTCGAGGTCGGGACGCAGGAATATGACACTGCGATGGCGGTGGCGCACATGCAGGATACGGCGCGGCTGTTTCGTCTGCCGGAGGGTGTCAGCGGGCTGCGGCTCAAGCTTGACGACGCCTTTGCCGCACCGGCCGTGGCCGCGGCCCTGAATGCCGTCGCCGACGGCCGTTACCGCGCCGTGCCGTGGACCGAGGAGCACGTGAGCTTCTTCAACGCGTTGAAGACGGAGAAGGTGATGATGTTCATCATTCTGTCGCTGATCGTGGCGGTGGCGGCGTTCAATATCGTCGCCACGCTGGTCATGGTGGTCATCGACAAGCAGGCCGATATCGCCATCCTGCGCACGCTGGGCCTGCGGACGCGGCAGGTCATGCAGATTTTCATCGCCCAGGGAGCGGTGATCGGCGCTTTCGGCATGCTGCTGGGCGGCGCGGCGGGCGTGGTACTGGCATGGAATCTTCCGGCGGTCATGCGGACGCTGGAACAGTCGCTGCACTTCAAGGTGTTCGATCCAACGGTGTACTACATCAGCGACATTCCCTCCGATCTGCGCTGGCCGGACGTTGGCGTGGTGCTGACGGTGGGTGGCCTGCTTTGTTTTCTGGCGACGCTCTACCCGGCCTGGCGCGCGGCCCGCACCCAGCCTGCGGAGGCATTACGTTATGAGTGAGGTCGTCCTGTCTTGCCGGGAGTTGCAGAAGACCTTCATCGACGGCCCGCTGCGGGTGCCGGTGCTGATGGGCGTCGATTTGGAAGTTGCCGCCGGAGAGCGGGTGGCGATCGTCGGCGCCTCGGGCTCGGGCAAGAGCACCCTGCTGCACCTTCTGGGCGGCCTGGATGTGCCGACGGCGGGCAGCGTACGGATCCTGGGGCTGTCGATGAGCGCGCTCCCCGACGATGAACGCGGGCGGCTGCGCAACCGCGCACTGGGTTTCGTCTATCAGTTTCACCATCTGCTGGCGGAATTCACCGCCCTGGAGAACGTTGCAATGCCGCTTTTGATCGCCGGCCAGCCGCCGGCGAACGCGGCCCCGCGCGCCGCCGAGATGCTGACACGGGTGGGGCTGGGCGGGCGCCTGGCCCACAAACCCGGCGAATTGTCCGGCGGCGAGCGACAGCGCGCCGCCATCGCCCGCGCGTTGATCAATGCGCCCACCTGCGTACTGGCCGATGAACCCACCGGCAACCTCGATCGCGACACCGCCGGGCAGGTGTTTGCCCTGATGCTGGAATTGAATCAGAAACTCAAGACCAGTTTGGTCGTGGCGACGCATGATCAAAAACTGGCCGCACAGATGGATCGGGTGTTAATGCTTGAAGGCGGCAGGTTGCGCCCGCACAAACTCTGAATTGCCGCCGGCGATGCTCAGGCCCTCAGTGTCCAGGCGCGACGAAGGCCGCTATTCGCTGGTTGCAGTAGCGCTGGCCTTTCTGCTGGGAGATCTGTTCCTGCAGATGCAGGCCCGTCTGCCCCATCCATTGTGGACGCTGGCTTTACCGATCGTCGGGCTGGCCGTGTCATATCGTCCGGCATGGATGCCCCTGTTCTGGGCTGTGGCTGGTTTCTGCTGGGCGCTTCTGCGCGCGCACTGGTTTCTGTCCGTGCAACTGCCACCGGCACTGGAAGGCGAGACAGTGATCATGGAGGGACGTGTGAGCGGTTTGCCGGAGCAGGCTGAAGACCGCTACCGTTTCGCATTCGACACGGAAACGTTGTTCCGGCAGGGACGGGAGCAGCCAGGTTGCGGGCGGGTGCGGCTGGACTGGTCCCACCCGCCCGAGGACCCTCGCAGCGGCGAGCGCTGGCGGCTCGCAGTCCGGCTGAAGCGGCCGCATGGCCTGTCCAATCCCGGTGGCTTCGATTACGAGAAATGGCTCTACCAGGAGGGCATCCACGCGACCGGTTACGTGGTCGATGAGGAACCCGCCCGCCGGCTCGCCGCGGCCGGCATGTCGGTGGACGCGTTGCGTGCCGGTCTGCGGTCGCGGTTGCAGGAAGCCATCGGTTTTCACCCGCTCTCCGGCGTGGTCATTGCGCTGGCCATCGGCGCGCAGGATGGCATCGGTCCCGAGCAATGGCGGGTGTTCTTCCGCGCCGGCGTCGGCCATCTCATCGCCATCTCCGGCCTGCACATCGGCCTCCTGGCGGGCCTCGGTTATTTCCTGGGCGGATGGTTGTGGAGCCTGCCGGGGCGCACGTTGCTTTTAGTCCCCGCGCCGCGCATCGCCGCGCTCACCGCCTTCCTGGCGGCGCTGGCCTACGGGCTGCTGGCGGGATTCTCCGTGCCCACCCAGCGCACCGTGATCATGATCGGCGCGGCGATGTGGGTGCTGTGGGCACAACGCCCGCGGCGCGAACTGGACAGCCTTATGGCGGCATTGATTGTGGTGTTGCTGATCGATCCGGCAGCGGTGCTGGCGGTGGGATTCTGGCTGTCGTTTGTCGCCGTGGCGATCCTGCTTTACAGCACCGGCGGGCGCCGTGGGCGGGGCGGTTTGTGGTGGAAACTGGGGCGCACGCATCTGGCCATTGCCATCGGCCTCGCACCGCTCATGATGCTGTTGTTCGAGCAGAACCCGGTGCTGGGACCGCTGGCCAATCTGGTGGCCGTGCCGTGGGTCAGTTTCGTGGTCGTGCCGCTTGTGCTCGCCGGCACGGCGTTGCTGTTATGTTCGCCCTTCCTCGGCTACTGGTTCCTGAGCGGCGCGTTGCTGGCGCTGCAGGGTCTGTGGAAGTTTCTGGAACCTCTTGCGGGCTGGCCGGGGGCGGTGTGGCACCAGGCCGCCCCGGCGCCGTGGGTGAGTGCAGGCGCGTTCGTGGGCGCGGCGTTGCTGCTGCTTCCGCGCGGCATTCCGGGCCGTGCGCTGGGATTGCTGTGGATGTCGCCACTGCTGTGGTCCGGCCTGGAGCGGCCGCCTCCGGGTGAGGCTTGGTTCACGCTGCTGGATGTCGGGCAGGGGCTGTCGGCGGTGGTACAGACACACGCGCATGTGCTGGTCTACGACACCGGGCCGGCGCTCAATCCACGTTTCGATACCGGCAGCAGCGTGGTCGTGCCGTTCCTCTATCACGAGGGTGTGCGGCGGATCGACATGCTCATGGTGAGCCACGGCGATAATGATCACATCGGCGGCGCAGCCAGCATATTGCGCGAATTTCCCGTGGGCGGCGTGTTGAGCAGCGTGCCTGAGCGGCTGGCGTACGCCGGCGCGCGTCCCTGCGAAGCCGGGCAGCGCTGGCGCTGGGACGGCGTCGAGTTCGAGGTTCTGCATCCTGCGCCGGGTGAATTTTCCTCTGGAAACAATTCCTCTTGCGTGCTGCGCGTCGCCACGGCGGCGGGTGCGCGGTTGCTCTTGACCGGCGACATCGAAGCTCCCGCCGAACGGGAACTGGTGCGCGCGCAGCCAGCGGCGTTACGCGCCGAGGCGCTGGTGGCGCCTCATCATGGCAGCAAAACCTCCTCGACGACGGCGTTCGTCGACGCGGTCGCGCCGCGCTACGTGTTCTTTCCGGTCGGTTATCGCAATCGTTTCCATCACCCGCATCCCAGCGTGCGCGCCCGCTATCGCGACGCTGGCGTAACGGCGCTCGCCACCGACGCCGATGGCGCGATTAGCTGGCGTCTGGGCGGGGAGGCAGCCCCGCCCGCCGGCTACCGCCGCACGCACCAGCACTACTGGAACGCAGACTGACCCTTTTCGCCGGCGTCATCCTCTGCTATGGTCTGCGCCGCGGCACATCACTTACGACGGAGATCGCACGCCGGTGTTTGAGATTATGAAAACGGGCGGCTGGGTCATGCTGCTCATCGTCCTCAGTTCCGTTGCCGCCCTGGCCATCGTGGTGGAGCGGCTCTGGTCACTGCAACGCCATCGCATACTTCCTGATAATCTGGTCGGCCAGGTCTGGCAAATGGCACGGGGGGGCATTTTGGATGCGCGCCGCATCAACGAATTACGCATCGGCTCGCCGTTGGGAAAGGTGCTGGCCGCGGGGCTGATCAATCGCCACCACGATCGCGCCGTCATGAAGGAGGCCATCGAAGAGGTCGGGCGCCATGTCGCGCACGACCTGAGCCGTTATCTTGACATGCTGGGCTCGATCGCCGCCGTTTCGCCGCTGATGGGATTGCTCGGCACCGTGTTCGGCATGATCCGAATGTTCTCGGCGCTGAATCTGCACGGCGCCGGCGATCCGCAGGCGCTGGCCGGCGGCATCGGTCAGGCGCTCATCACCACCGCCGCCGGATTATGCGTGGGCATCCCGGCCCTGCTTTGCCACCGTTATCTGCGCGGCAAGGTGAACGGGCTGGTGATGGACATGGAGCAGGAGGCGATCAAGATGGTGGAGATTCTGCACGGCGATCGCGAACGCGAAGGCGTTTACGGTGAGCCGGATGAGCCGCTGGCCAGGCCGGCCGGCGCACGGCGCACGCCGCGTATGCGCCGTCCGGCGACCACAGACCGCATCGAGTGACATCAACTTATGAATTTCATCGGCAACGCGACGGACGACAACATCGACATCAACGTCACTTCGCTGATTGACGTGGTGTTGCTGCTGCTGATCTTTTTCATGGTATCCACTACGTTCCTCAATCCCAACCGCATCAATCTCACCCTGCCCAAGGCCAGTGACAACAACGCGGAGCAGGAAAAACCCCATGCCATCGAAGTCAGCGTGGACAAGGAGGGGCACTACGCGATCAATGGGCAGATACTGGTGAATTCCCAGCCCGAAACGCTGAAACGCGCCCTGAGCGAAGCGGCCAAGGATTTGAAGGAACCGCCGGTGATCGTGCAGGCCGATGCGCAAGCAACGCATCAAAGCGTCATTCGCGTCCTTGATGTGGCCGGTCAACTGGGGTTGGTGCACATTTCCTTCGCCACCGAAACCCCGCCGGATCAGAGCGAACCCTGATCGCGTGGTCATGGGGTTATCAGATCGCCTGCAGGAACTTTGGTACCAGCCGCATCCCCTCAGCGCCATGCTGTTGCCGCTGTCCTGGATTTACAGCGGCGCAATGTTGTTGCGGCGGCAGATCTATCTCACCCGCCTGATCAATCCGGAGGCCTTGCCTGCGCCGGTCATCGTGATCGGCAATATCACCGTGGGCGGCACCGGCAAGACGCCACTGGTGATCTGGCTCCACCGGTTCCTCTCCACCCAGGGTTACAAGCCGGGGATCATCAGCCGGGGCCATGGTGGCCGCGCGCGGCAATGGCCGCAGCAGGTGCGGCCTGACAGCGATCCCGCGACCGTGGGCGACGAGGCGGTGCTGCTGGCGCGCCACACCGCTGCGCCGATCGCCGTGGGCCCGGATCGTCACACGGCCGCCGAGGCGCTCATCCGCCACCAGGGCTGCGATCTGATCCTGAGCGACGACGGCCTGCAACATTACGCGTTGCGGCGGGATATCGAAATCGCGGTCATCGACGGTATCCGCCGTCACGGCAATGGTTATTGCCTGCCCGCCGGGCCGTTGCGCGAACCAATCTCGCGGTTGCGCGACGTGGACATCATCGTGACCCACGGCATCGCCGGCCGTGGCGAATTCCCGATGAAATATGCCCCCGGCGTTCTGCAACCGGTTGCGCGCAGTTCGCGATCACGCCAGCATGCCACGCCCGGGCCCCAGGAGGTGCACGCCGTGGCCGGCATCGGCAATCCGGATGATTTCTTCCATTTATTGCGCGCGCTCGGCTATCAGCCGCGCTGCCACAGGTTTGCGGATCATCATGTGTTCCGGCGCGAGGAGATTAACTTCAATGATGACCTGCCGGTCATCATGACCGAGAAGGACGCGGTAAAATGCGAACGCTTCGCCGGGATGGAGCATTGGTATCTGCCCATCGAGGCGGAATTACCCGCCGTCTTCGAACGGCGCCTGCTGGAACTGCTGAGGAGGAAGGGATATGGACGCCAAGCTGCTGGAGATCCTGGTCTGCCCCGTGACCAAGGGGCCCTTGATTTACGATAAAGAGAAACAGGAATTGATTTCGCGCTCGGCCCGCCTGGCCTATCCGATCAAGGATGGCATCCCGGTGATGCTTGAAGATGAGGCGCGTACACTGACGGACGAGGAGATGGAACGTCTTGCCAAATAACACGGGCAGTGCATCCCCGACTCCATGAAGTTCAAAGTCATCATTCCTGCGCGTTACGACTCCACCCGGCTGCCCGGTAAACCGCTGCTGGATCTGGGTGGCAGGCCGCTCATCCAGCGCGTTCACGAACGGGCGCTGGAAAGCGGTGCCGAGGCGGTGGTAATCGCGACCGATGACGAGCGCATCAGGACAGCGGCGGAGAAATTTGGTGCCCGCGCATGCATGACCGCGGCGACGCACGCCTCGGGCACCGATCGCATCGCGGAGGTGGTGCAGCGCGAGGGTTATGCCGACGACGACATCATCGTGAATCTGCAAGGTGACGAACCGTTGATGCCCGGACTCGCCATACGGCAGGTGGCGGAATTGCTGATGGCGGATTCCGCGGCCGACATGGCGACGCTCTGTGAGCGCATCACCGCGGTGCAGGACGTTTTCGACACCGCCGTGGTAAAGGTGGTGGCTGACGTGCAGGGCAGGGCATTGTATTTCAGCCGGGCATCCATCCCTTGGGATCGCATCCAGTTTGAAGGCGACACCACGGTCAACTGGTCGCTGTCACAAACATATTACCGGCACATCGGCATCTACGCCTATCGCGTGGGTTTTTTGAAGCGCTACGCCGCCCTGCCGCCCTGCGCCATGGAGCAGACCGAGAATCTGGAACAATTGCGAGCCCTCTATTATGGCGCGCACGTTGCAATTGCCGAGGCGGCGGAACCCACCGGCTTTGGCGTGGACACGCCCGCCGATCTGGAACGCCTGCGCCGGATATTGAGTTCAGTTTGATGCACGGCTGGCAGCCGCGATGAGGACCCCGCGATCCAGCCTGCCGTCGTGGAGGGCGGTGGCGACCAGGACACCATCCACATGCGCCTCTTCCAAGCGGAGCAAATCATCGATCCCGCGCACGCCGCCCGCTGCGTAAATCCGGTAGTGCCGTCCTTCAACGGGATGTTCCGTCAGTCGGCAATAGTGCGGACCGGCGCCGGTGCCGACGCGATCCAGTTCCATGACTAATACGGCATCCGGCCACAGTTCCGGATGATGTTCGAGCTCCGCCGGCCCGCGGAAGCGGCCTTGCAGGTAATCCAGCGACAAAATGTATGGTTTCCTGATCGTTTGTCGCAATGCCCGATACTTATCCAGGCTGCCGATGCTTTCACTGCCGAGAACGGGAGTGATGTTGCACCTGCCTTCCAGCCAGGCAAGCTCTTCCGGTTGCGAGAAGCCGGCGTCAAGCCAGAATGCGAGCTCTTGATGGTGGTCACAGAGCATATCGATGGTGGCGCGGTTATCTCCCCAACCCATGATGCGGTCGATATCGGCGAGATAAAACGTATCGAAGGCGTACAGGGAACGCAGCGACTCCAGGACTGCGGACAATTCACTGGAATTGCACAGTTTGCTTGTCAACGGCCGGTATTGCCGCCGTTGTCCGGCAATGGCGCGCACAGCCTGCCCAGCCTTGATGTCAATGACCGGGACGATGTGCATCAGGCGTTCAGGAATCGGCCAGTTTCTTCAAGGCGACATAATCGATCTTGCCGGTGCCCAGCAGCGGCAGTGTCTTTAAATGCGCGATCTTGCGCGGCACGGCCAGTTCCGGCGCACCCAAAGCCCGCGCCGCCTGCGCCAGCGCCTCGCGTTTCAGTGACCCGTCGGTGGTGAAAAGCACCAGCGACTCGCCACGCTTGAGGTCGCTCTGCGTGCTGACGGCGTGTTGGTGCTGGGGCGAAGCGGTTGCGGCAATGTTTTCGACCGTCTCCAGCGACACCATTTCGCCGGCGATCTTGGCAAAGCGTTTGACGCGGCCCTTGATGGTGATGAAACCATCGCCGTCGATCTCGACCACGTCGCCGGTGTTATACCAGCCGAGGCCGTACTCGGTGCGCGGCGGCTTGAGCGTCCCCGGATGATCGTGGAGAAAATAACCCAGCATGATGTTTGGACCGCGCACGTGCAGGATGCCGCCGTCGGCAATGCCGGGCACGGCGTCGAGCCGGTATTCGATGCCGGGCAGCAACGTGCCGACCGAGCCGGGCCTGTTCGCCATTGGCGTGTTGACCGCCAGCACTGGCGCGCACTCGGTCGCGCCATAGCCTTCAAGGATGCGCAGGCCGAATTTTTCCATCCAGATTTTACGGACTTCGTCATTCAGTTTCTCTGCGCCGGCGACCACATAACGCAACCGGTAGAAATCGTAAGGATGGGCAAACCTGGCATAGTTGCCGAGAAAGGTGCTGGTGCCGAACAGCACGGTGCAACCGCGGTCGTAGATGATTTCGGGGATGATGCGGTAGTGCAGCGGTGAGGGATATAAAAACAGTTTGCACCCCGTCACCAGCGGCATGATGGCGCCGCAGGTCAGGCCGAAGGCGTGGAATACCGGCAGTGCGATTAAAAATTTGTCCGCCGGCGAGAAATCGATGACGGCGCGCACTTGCGCGATGTTGGCGAGCAGGGCGTTGTGGCTGATGGCCACGCCCTTGGGCCTGCCCTCCGATCCGGAGGTGAACAGCACCACCGCCGGCGCATAGGGCGAGGTTTGCAACGTCGCCCGGCGCGGGAAGAGCAGGGCGGACAGCAGCCATAACTTATCCCGCCAGGTCAGCAGGCCGCGGAGATCCTCCAAATAGAACACCCGGACGTTTTCCAGTGCGGCCACTGTCCCGGTCAATTTCGCAGCGTGCAGGAATTTTCGCGAGGTGATGATGGTTCGCACCCCGGCCACGAAGCAGGCGTTCTGCATCCCCTGCGTTCCGGCGGTGTAGTTCAGCATTGCCGGTATGCGGCGGAAGGCGCTCATGCCGAAGATCAGGCAGACCGTGGCGCTGATATTGGGTAACAGAAGCCCAACGCATTCGTTTTCGCCAGTGAACTTGCACACGATGCGGCCCAGCGCGAGGCTGGTCCCGAGCAGATGGCCATAAGATTCCTCCTCCTGCCGCATGTCTTCCAGCAACAATGTACCGCGGCCATGCACGGCGATGGCGTCGAGAAATGCCGAGAATAATGTCTGTTCCGGACGCGAGGCGAAGATCATCTCCTGCATCAGCCGGCGCAGCGCCTCACCGGCCTTCTTGCGGCGCAGTTTGGCGGTGGGCGCATCGGGCATGGCCAGGCGGGTGGTCGGCAGCATCGTGAGTGTGATGCGCGGAAACAGCGCGCGCGGGTGGCGGCCGGAAAGCCGGCTGAAGTAGGACCTCGCCGGCCCGTCCAGCCGCACCGGCAGCAGGGTGGCGCCGGTCCGGGCGGCGACGAATGCCGGCCCCTCATAAACCTTCATCAGGCTGCCGGTGACGGTGATGCGCCCCTCCGGAAAAATGACCACCGGCTGGTCGGACTCGAGCAACGCGATGACTTTTTTCATCGCCATCGGACTGGTCGGATCGACGGCCAGATGCGGAACGTAACTCAGGATGAAGCGGAACAGCGGGTTCCTGAGCACCTGCGTGTGAACGACGAAGGTCGGGCGCAGGGGCAGGAACAGCCCGAGCAGCAGACCGTCGAGAAACGATTCATGATTGGCGATGACGAGCAACTTGCCGTTGTGGCCGGCGCCGACGTTGCCCTCGACGCGAACGCGGAACAAGAGTCCGCACAACCAGCGTAAACAAATCCGTAACATCACCATACCCTCGATGCGGCGTCGGGGCATTGTAGCTGCAGCCCGGCGGTCACTGCCACGGGCCGTAGTAAACCACCCATGTCATGGTTGGTGAAATAAAGATGACGATGGCACCCGGGCTGGATGGACAAAGCCCGGGATTTATTCAACAGGCGGGCGGGGCGCGGTGGCGGCCTTTTCGCCGCCGAAATCCCGAAGAACTTCCTCGGAAAATTTAATTATCTTCCAGCCCGCGTCTGTTTTTCTCACGGTGACTTCGTGTTTCAGCAACCAGGCCGGTTCCCAATTACTGAACGAATGCTGGTAAGACTTTTCCGTGACGACCAGGTATACCTCGGCACCATCATCGGAGGTCGTCTGCGACTCGATGGTTCTCTCCAATTTGATCATCGGGGTAAATGGTGTGCCCGCCGGTCTGGTTTCTGCAATGACGCCTGCCGGCGATCCCAGATTGATTTCCCGCCCGAGCAGGGTCATTTTGCGCGGCAGGCAAAGATTGTCCACGTATGATTTCGCCCCGGCATCCACCAGGGCATACATTTCTCCGCAATCGCCATTCATCTGCGCCGACACCAAATGCACGTAAGCATCATAGGCCTGGGATTTTCCGGATTCACAGCCCGTTGACCCAAGGTAAAGCGCGCACAACAAAAAAGGAAGCGCCGGTTTGCCGATGATCAACTTATTTCCCGCTTTAACGCGGCGGTTCTAACAGGGTGATCTGCTAACGGGCACGGAAGGTGATGCGGCCCTTGCTCAGATCATAGGGGGTAAGTTCAACGGTGACGACGTCGCCGGTCAGGATACGGATGTAGTGCTTGCGCATTTTGCCCGAGATGTGGGCGGTGACGACGTGACCATTCTGGAGTTGAACGCGGAACATGGTATTGGGCAGGGTCTCGATGACCTTGCCTTCCATTTCGATGTGTTCTTCCTTGGGCATGGCGTGTTGCTGCAGCTCCAGTGATTTTTTTGGGATCCGTGATCCTTCGCGGTACAGGGACGTGCCGCCATTTTCGCCGGCCTGAGCCATTGAAAATGGAGACGATCAAAAACCGCGTTTTTTGATCGCCGTGCCCTGAGAAATCCCGGATGGACTTATTCAGGGCCGGATGACAAGGCGCGCATTGTGCACCAACGAGCCGCTAAAGAACAGTCCACGAGCGGTTCATCAGGGCGCCGGGCACTCACGGGTCCAGCGCCCGCCCCAGAAATATTCCATGGGCTGGTAATCATATTTGTAGCTCATCTTGCGGCAGTCTTTGATCCAGTAGCCCAGGTAGAGCCAGGACAATCCCTGTTCCCTGGAGCGGATGATCTCGTAGAGCACGGCGTATTTACCCAGGCCCCGGGCCGACAAATCGGGATCATAATAGGTGTAAACCGCCGACAAGGCATCGTCGAGCACGTCGACAACGGCGACGCAGATCAGCCGCCTGTCAAGCCGCATTTCCAGAAAACGCGTGTTAACCCAGGCGGCGGTGAGGAATTCTGTGTAGTGACGGACATCGCCGTCGTCCATGCCGCCGCCGGGATGGCGGTGCTTCAGATAACGCTGATACAGCGCGTAATGCTCCGGGTCATAGACGGGCGCTCGTTCGCTGACAACGAGGTCCTGATTTTTCTCCCAACAGCGCTCCTGGTGCCGCTTCATGCGGAACTCCCGCACCGGCAGACGGACGGGAACGCAGGCATGGCAGGGATGGCAGTGCGGACGATAAAGATGCCCGCCGCTGCGGCGGAAGCCGTGCGCGGAAAGCAGGCTGTAAAGCGCCGTGGTTTTGGGGACGGCCGGATCGGCGAACAACGTCGTGGCCTGCCGATCCGGCAGATAGCCGCAGGGATGGGGCGGCGTGGCGTAGAACCGCAGCAGGCCGGCACGCGTGGGCTGATTCATGGAGGGGCCACGCGCCAGGCGTCAGGGGCCGGCGGCTGCTCACAATACCGGTCCAGATAGGCGATGAAGGTGGCGCGCGGGATCATTTCGGCCCCCAATGTCTGCAGATGTGAATTATGCACCTGGCAGTCCATGAGCGCATAACCCCACACTTGCAGCCAGCGGCACAGATGCGCCAACCCCACCTTGGAAGCGTCCGTCAGACGGCTGAACATCGACTCGCCGAAGAACACCCGGCCCAGGCTCAGGCCGTAAAGGCCGCCCGCCAGTTTACCCGCATGCCAGCACTCGATCGAATGCGCACGACCCAGTTGATGCAGGCGGGTGTAGGCGCGTTGCATGTCGGGATTCAGCCAGGTACCGCCGCCGCCCCGGCGCGGTCCGGCGCAACCGGCCAGCACGCCCTCGAAGTCGCGATCCCAGGTGGCCGTAAACCGCCCGCGGCGCATGGTCCGGCGCAGGCGCCGCGAGATATGCATGCGTTTCGGGAATAACACGCAGCGCGGGTCGGGCGACCACCACAGAATGGGCTGATGCTCGCTGTACCAGGGGAAGATGCCGCGCCGGTAGGCGGCCAGCAGGCGTTCGGCGCTCAAATCCCCGCCCGCCGCCAGCAACCCGTCGGGCTCCTGCAGGGCCAGATCCAGCGGCGGAAAATCCGCGGCGTAACGTTGCAGCCCAAACCAATACAGCGGCTGTGATTTCACGCCGCCTCCGTTGCCCGCCGGTACGGCGAATGCTGCTCAAGCGCCGTCATGTACTCTTGCATGGCCCTGGTTTCGCGCTCCAGAAAATCAGCGACGGCGAGCGCAAAGCGCGGATCACGCAGCCAGTGCACCGACCATGTCGGCACCGGCGCAAAGCCCCGGCTGATCTTGTGCTCGCCCTGGGCGCCGGCATTGAGCTGTCGCAAACCCTGACCCATGCAATAGTCCATGGTTTGATAGTAGCAAACCTCGAAGTGCAGGTGACGCTGGTTTACCCGGCAACCCCAATGCCGGCCGTACAACGTGTGCGCGTCACGCATCGCGAAGGCGCCGGCGATATAGGCGCCATTCTTTTTGGCCATGAACAGCAGGGTTTGATCGGGCAGGGCGCGCCCCAGGTGCATGAAGAACTCGAGCGTCAAACGCGGTTCGCCCCATTTGCGGTGAAAGGTTGAGCGATAGAATTCGTGATAAACGCGCCAGGTCTCTTCACTGATCATCGGTCCGGACAACACCTCCACGGTAATCCCGCTCTCTTTAATTTCCCGCCGTTCGCGGCGGATTTGCTTGCGGTGCTTGGAGTCCAGGCGCGAGAGAAAATCCTCAAAATCATCGTAGCCGGCGTTATGCCAGTGATATTGGCAGCCGAGACGTCGCAAGCCGCCCCGGGCGACCAGGCTGTCCGCGTCCGTTTCGTTGGGGAAGAGGCAATGCCATGAGGAGGCGGCGCGGTCGCGCATCAACTCCTGCGCCTGTTCCAACAGCGCGCCGCGCACGCGATCGCCGGCCACCGCATCCGGCGCCGTCAGCAGGCGTGGCCCGGCCACGGGCGTATAGGGGACCGCCGTGACCAGCTTGGGATAATAATTCCGCCCCGCGCGTTGGTATGCCTCCGCCCAGTCCCAGTCGAATACAAACTCGCCATGGGAGTTGCTTTTGAGGTATAGCGGCAGCGCCCCCACGAGCAGCCCGCCTTCATAAGCCAGGATGTGAACCGGCTCCCAGCCATGTCCACGCAGGCAGCCGCATTGCTCCAATCCCGCCAGAAACTCATGACGTAAAAAAGGCGTGGCATCGCTGGCCAGCCGGTTCCATGCCGCCGCCGGAATTTCCGTCAGCGAAGAACAGAGCTGGATGCGCAAACTGGGAACTGCGACCGCCGGGCGGACAATGGTCATGCGCTAATCGGGTGTGATGGTGATCGAACGACCCAGCACGCGCGTGACCGCCCGTTTGGAGCCGGTGAGGTCGAATGCGGTTTCTCCATAACCATGGTCCTTGAGGACATATCGAAAGGCCACATTGCCGCCGTTCATCAACTGGTGAAGCACCGGCGAATGGACGGCTCCACCCTCGATGCGTCCCAGGGTGAATTCGACCCAGTGATCGCCAGTGGTGCAGGCCGAGCCATCGTAGGATTTGTATTCGGCGGGTTCGCTGGCCACCTGAAACGTGGGGCAGGCGGCCAGACTGTCGAAGCCGGCGCGCAGAAGAAATCGCAAACGCACCTGATTCTGGGCGTCCCGGTATATGCGCAGGGCATCGCCGCTTGTATTACGAATGGCGGCGGATGCGGGGAGTTCCTTGCCGGGGTCAATGACCTGCCATTGCGCCCGGAGGGGGGCACAACATAGAAACAGCAACAGACCTGCCTGCGCTCGTTGCATCTTCTCGTTGGCGGATCGCTGAAAAATACGACACGGTGGATTTTCAACAATCCGTCGGCGTGTTGAGTATGATTTTAAAACAAGAGTAGCACAGGATTCTCCGAAGACCCGCCGTCAGTTAACGTTGAGCCGGCTTTCTGTGAACTGCAACGCAATTATATTGGCGGCTGGTTTGTGGGGTTCCAGAAATCTGTGGAAATGCTGGCAGTCGTCTGGCGACAGGCAGGCAAAAAAAACCCCGCATGCGCGGGGTTTTTTAATGAACACTTTTGTTGTTAGCGAGCAGTGAAGCTCTTTATGAACCTACGATTACTTCTTGACGTAGGTGATGGAGCACTTGGCTTCGGAGAAGGTGCCGCACACTGCCGGATCCTTCGCGCCGGTGCCAATCTTGCCACCTGCATAGGCACCCGTCGGGTCGCCACCATAAGTGAAGCCGGCGGGCATTTCGACATCATTGCCAGCCATGTCTTTGCCCTTCTCGGCAACCATGTAACCCGTGGACAGGTCGGTGGAGGAGAAAGGATTGGCGGCAAACGCTGCTGGGGTTGCGACCAGGGTGACTGCAAGTGCAGTCGTCAGTTTTTTAAACATTGTGAAACCTCCTAGGATGTTTGTTTTGCTTTGGGCGGCGCCAGACATAGGCTAGCTGCCAGACGTCACCATTGACAACAATAGCGTAATTAAAGGCGTTGGAAAAGCCCCTTTGGGTTCCTGTGATTGAGACTCGGCCGCAGTCCGGGGCTGCGGCGTTGCATCATATATTCGCTTATGGCTCGACGGCGGGAAATTTAAGTGCACAACGCGAGGCTGTGCATTTGCCGCTTGAATAAATAGTTACTTTAACTGTAATTACTAACCTGTTGTATAAACATATATAAAATTCATAAATTCATGTGCTTCCTTAATACATGTGGCGGACGGAGTATGATGTGTAGGTTCGATGGAAACGGGGGATTGGGAAAAAGTCTCGAATGAGTATGGGAATGTCGGCAACGGTACCCACGCGCTACTGGCACCGGCTGGAAGATGGCCGGGTGCAATGTGACGTGTGCCCGCGCGCCTGCAAAATGCACGACGGCCAGCGCGGATTGTGTTTCGTGCGCGCCAATGAGAATGACCAGGTCGTGCTCACCACCTATGGCCGATCCAGCGGTTACTGCATCGACCCCATCGAGAAAAAACCGCTGAATCATTTCCTGCCGGGCACGCCGGTCCTCTCTTTCGGGACCGCCGGCTGCAATCTGGCCTGCAAGTTCTGCCAGAACTGGGACATCAGCAAGTCGCGCGAGACCGACACGCTGGCCGATGCCGCCACGCCGGAGAAGATCGCGCGCGTGGCGCAGCAGCTCGGCTGCAGGAGCGTCGCCTTCACCTACAATGATCCCGTGGTGTTCATGGAATACGCCATTGATACGGCCCAAGCCTGCCATGAGCGCGGCATCAAGGCCGTGGCGGTCACGGCCGGTTATATCTGCCCGGAGCCGCGGGCGGAGTTGTACCGCCACATGGATGCCGCCAATGTCGATCTGAAGGCCTTCACCGAGGAGTTCTACTGGAAGATCACCGGCAGCCATTTGCAGCCGGTGCTGGAAACGTTGATCTATCTGAAACGAGAGACCAGGGTCTGGTTCGAGATCACGACGTTGCTGATCCCCGGCGAAAACGACGGCGACGCGGAACTGGAGGCGCTGACGCAATGGGTCATGGAAAACCTGGGGCCGGACGTGCCGCTGCATTTCACCGCATTTCACCCCGACTGGAAGATGCTGGATCATGCCGCCACTCCGCCCGCCACCCTGAGCCGCGCGCGGGACATCGCCATCAAGAACGGCCTGCGATACTGCTACACCGGCAACGTCCACGATGAGCGGGGCGGCAGCACTTATTGCCATCAGTGCGGCACGAAATTAATCGGGCGCGATTGGTATGTGATGACCCATTGGGCATTGACCGAAGACGGCCACTGCCGTCAATGCGGCGCCGCATGCGCCGGCGTGTTCGAAGGCAGGCCCGGCCAGTGGGGGGCGAAGCGCGTGCCGGTGCGGCTGGCCGATTACGCAAGCTGATTGTGGGAAATACGCCAAAGCCCGTGTCTGGCGGGACGGGCGTGTTTAATCAATAAGAAAGGAGCAGGGGATGACTTACCGGCATATTCGCCCGCCCGCGGGCGGCGCCAAGATAGCGATCAAGGACGGCAGGCTGGCCGTGCCCCCCAACCCCATCATCGGTTACGTGGAAGGCGACGGCATCGGGCCCGATATCATGCGCGCCTGTTTGCGGGTCTGGGATGCGGCGGTGGAAATCGCCTACAAGGGCAGCCGCAAGATTCACTGGATGGAGATGTTCCTCGGTGAAAAGGCGGCGGAAATGTATGGCGACATCTTCCCGGCGGAGACCCGCGATGCATTGCTGGAATTCGTCGTCTCCATCAAGGGGCCGCTGACCACCCCGGTCGGCGGCGGATTCCGTTCCCTCAACGTGGCATTGCGCCAGGATCTGGACCTGTATGCCTGCGTGCGGCCGGTGCGTTACTACCCCGGCGTGCCTTCGCCCTTGAAGCATCCGGAACTCATCGACGTGGTCATCTTTCGCGAGAACACCGAGGACGTTTACGCCGGCATCGAATACAAATCAGGAACGCCGGAAATGCGCAAGGTCGAGGCCTTCCTCACGGAGGGCATGGGCGCGAAGCTGTTTGAAGACAGCGGCATCGGCATCAAGCCCATGAGCCCCAAGGGCAGCAAGCGGCTGGTACGCAAGGCAATCCAGTACGCCCTCGACAACGATCGCGAAAGCGTCACGCTGGTGCACAAGGGCAACATCATGAAATTCACCGAGGGCGCCTTCCGCAACTGGGGGTATGAAGTGGCGCGCGATGAATTCGGGGATCGCACCGTCACCGAGGAGGAATTATTCAGCGTCCACGGCGGCAAATGCCCGGAAGGCAGGATCGTCATCAAGGATCGCATCGCCGACATCATGTTCCAGTTGATGCTGCTGCGACCAAACGAGTTCAACGTGATCGCCACGCCCAACCTGAACGGCGACTATCTCTCCGACGCCATCGCCGCCGAGGTTGGCGGGGTTGGCATCGCACCGGGCGCCAACATGGCGGATTACGTCGCGGTATTCGAGGCCACGCACGGCAGCGCCCCCAAATACGCCAATCAGGACAAGGTCAATCCCGGCTCGCTCCTGTTCTCCGGCGTGATGATGCTGGAGTACATGGGCTGGAAGGACGCCGCCGACCTCATCACTTTTGCCTATCCGGAGGTGATCCAGCAGCGCATCGTCACCTATGACTTCGCCCGGCAGATGGAGGGTGCGGTGCCGGTCAAGACCAGCGAATTTGCCACAGCGCTCATCGAGCAGATGCGCGGCGGCGTCGACTACGAAGCCAAGCGCAAGGCGCGCCTGCGCGCAATCGACGAGGAGCGCCACCAGCGCGAGGCGCAGCGGGTGCAGCATCCCTACAAGGAGATGGAAATTTCCGGACGCACGCCCAGCACGGTGGGCGATCTCATGAGCCGCTCGCTGACCATCAAGCCGGACACGACGGTGATGGATGCGATTCGGTTCATGAACGAGCGGCGCATCAGCAGCATACTGGTCGAGCCGGGTGCAGACGGACAATGGGGCATCATGACCATGCGCGACATCATCAAGAAGATCGTATTCGAGAACCGCTCGCCGGCGCGGGTCGTGGTCGAAGACATCGCCAGCAAGCCCGTCACCATGATGCCGCCCGACGCCTCATTGCACGAATGCGCCGAACGCATGCTTGCCCACCAGGTCCGCCGCATGGTGATCGGCGAGGAAGGCCACCCGGTCGGCATCGTCAGCGACACCGACATTTTCCGCATGGTGGCGCGCTTCGGCTGGACGGCCGAGTAACCAATCCCGCCGTCCTTTCCCAAATTTCCCCGGCGGTTTCCAGCTTTACCCGGTAATTCGCCTGTAGTAGATTTCCCGATCCCCAGGGAGTCTTGAATTCAGATGGCGACTCAACGGCCAGATGCTGCACATCAGGAGAGTCGTTCATTATCCAACGCCGAGGAAAGCGCGCGGGTGGCCGCGCTGCGCAGTTATTGCATGCTCGACACCGGCCGGGAGGCCAGGTTCGATGATCTGACCGCGCTTGCGATCAGCATCTGTGAGGCGCCGGTTTCACTGGTCACGCTCGTGGACTCCGACCGGCTGTTTTTCAAATCCGCACAAGGGCTTGATGTCTGGGAAATGCCGCGGGGCGGTTTTTGCGATCACGCGATCCGGCAGCGCGACCTTTTTGTGGTGCCGGACGCGGTCGAGGACCAGCGTTTTTCGGAGCATCCGCTGGTGACCGGTCCTCTTCGGGTGCGATTTTATGCGGGCGTCCCGCTGATCACGCCACATGACCACGCCGTGGGTACGTTGTGCATCATTGATTTCGTACCGAGGAAACTGCAAACGAAACAGACCGAGGCGCTGCAATTGATTGCGCGGCAGGTCATGTCCCAGATGGAACTCAGCTTGTTGACCTTGCGGGATCCGCTGACCGGTCTTTACAACCGGCGGCAAATCGAGGAAACCCTCCATCGCGAGCTCCTGCGTGCCCGCCGCATCAAGACGTTCGTCGCCGTCATGGCGATCGACGTGGACTATTTCAAGCGCGTCAACGACACGCTCGGCCACGATGCCGGTGATGCGGTGCTGCGCTCCGTCGCGGACCAGCTCTCCGCCCGCGTGCGCGAGGAGGATGTCGCGTGCCGCGCCGGCGGCGAGGAGTTCGTCATCATACTTCCCGGTACGGACGAGGCGGTGTTGTACGCGCGCGCCGAGGCGGTGCGCCGCGCCATTGAGCAGGCGCATATTTCCGTGGGCGGCGACACCCTGCAGCTTACCGTATCGATCGGGATGGCCTGCTTCCCGGTGCACGGAGACACCGTCGTGGAAATACTGCGGGCCGCCGATACCGCGCTCTATCAGGCGAAGGCCGCGGGCCGCAACCGGATCATGATGTACGCGCTGGGCGGGGCGCACGGTTCCGCTCCCCGGCTGCTTGGCCGCTAGGCATCGGATTATTCCAATCCATGGGCGGTAAAACGTTTCGTCAACGGTTGCGCGCGGGAGAGCAGTTGTTCGGCACGCTCGTGAGCCTGCATTCGGCCGACGTCGCCGAACTGCTGTCCAAGGCGGGCTTTGATTGGCTGTTCATCGATACCGAGCACGGCGCCTTCGACCCGGCACAGGCGCAGGCACTGTTACAGGCGGTGGGTGATCGCTGCCCGTGCCTCATTCGCGTGCCGGCGGGGGAGGAGGTTTCCATCAAAAAGGCGCTGGACGTGGGCGCGGCCGGCGTCATCGTTCCGCAGGTCAACACCGCGCAGGACGCGGCGCGCGTCGTCAAACTCTGCAAATATCCGCCCGTGGGGACGCGCGGCGTCGGCATCGCCCGCGCTCACGGTTATGGTTACGGTTTCGCGGACTACATCGCCAGCGCCAACGAGGAGGTGGCCGTCGTGCTGCAAATCGAGCACATCGACGGCGTGAACAACATACGCGATATCATCCGCGTGGCGGACATCGACGCGGTCTTCATCGGGCCCTACGATCTCTCGGCCAGCATGGGCAGGACGGGGCAGGTGGACGATCCGGAGGTGCAAAAGGCCATCGCAACGGTCCGTGACGTGGCGCTGGCGGCGGGGCTGAAGCTCGGCATATTCGGCATCAGCGCCGCGGCGGTGAAGCCTTACGCCGCGCAGGGTTTCACACTGCTCACCGCCGGCTGCGACACGATCTTCCTCAGCAATGCCGCGCAACAGACGCTGGCCGTCTTGCGCGAATGATCGCCGCCGGGTTAAGCGGTAAAAAGTGAGTAGCGGCGCAAGGACAGGGCAAAATCCCGCAGTGCCTGTATGCCGGTGGCCTCCGCCTGGCGGCACCACTCCTGCAGGGCCGCGAGCAGCGCCTCGTGGCTCATGGTCTTCTCCGTCCACAGCGCCTGCAGGCGCAGCTTGAACTGATAGACCTCATCGAGCGCGCGGCTGTGGGCGAGCCCCAGGGCCATTCTGGCCCGCGTCTGCGCGTCCAGCCGGCTGCTGTCGCGCTTCAGCCACTTCTTGAGCGGCTTCAGCAGGGTCCGCGATTCGGCGGCGGCCCTGCGCAATTCCTCCCGGTATACGCGCGTCACCACATCACGGGCGTAGTGCGCCATGACGTGCAGGTGATTGGCCACCACCGCGTGCACGGTGTCCAGATCGATGCCGTTTTTGCCGGTCTTCTGCTTCGGCACCGGTGCGATTTTCTTCACCCGCGCCAGCCGCAGCGCCTGCAGGAGCCGGATGTAGCCCCAGCCCAGATCGAACTCCCAGCGCCGGGAGGAGAACTTGGCGGAACTCGCAAAGGCGTGATGGTTGTTGTGCAATTCCTCGCCGCCGATCAAGAATCCCCACGGGATGATATTCGTCGAAGTGTCGCCAAGCTCGAAATTGCGGTAGCCCCAGTAATGGCCGATGCCATTGATGACGCCGGCGGCGAAGAAGGGGATCCACATCATCTGCACCGCCCAGATCGTCAGGCCCGGCGCGCCGAAGAGGGCGACATCGATAAGCAGCATCAGCGTGATGCCGGCGCCGGGATGGGCGGCGTAAATCCGCCGCTCAAGCCAGTCTTCCGGCGTATTGTGGCCGTACCTGGCGACCAGCTGCCGGTCATCGGCGGCGGCGCGGTAGAGTTCGGCGCCCCGCCACAGCACCCTTCGTATTCCCAGGACCAGCGGACTGTGCGGGTCTTCCGCCGTTTCGACGCGGGCGTGGTGCTTGCGGTGCACCGCCACCCACTGTTTCGTCACCATGCCGGTGGTCAGCCACAGCCAGAAGCGGAAGAAATGCGCCACCAGCGGGTGCAGGTCCAGCGCCCGATGGGTCTGGTGGCGGTGCAGATACAGGGTGACGGCGGCGATGGTGATATGCGTGAACCCCAGCGCCACCAGCACGTAAGCCCACCACGGCAATTCAATCAGTCCGGCCAATTTCAGGTCTCCCATGACTCAGCGCTCATGCTAATGGATGGTCATCAGGGCGTTCAATAGCCGCATGGAACGCGTCATCAGGCGCAGAGCTGCTGGAATTGCTTGCGGAATTCCAGCGGCGCGGCGATGTTGGCGAAGGATTCCCGCGTGCCGCCGGTGCCGATCACGGTGATGGTCCCGTAATCCAGGATTCTTCCGAGGATGCCCTGATCGACGTTCACGGACTCGACCTTGGAGAGGTTCAGTTCCAGCGTCCGACGCGATATGAGGCCCTGCTTGATGACGATGCGCTTGTCGGTGATGACGAATTCACTCGTCACCTTGTCGATCAGCGGCGCGATGAAGAGCGTGAAAATCGCGCGCAGGGAGACGAACGTGATCCAGTGCAGCCTTGCTTCGTAGACGACGTGCTCGTCCTTGATGAGATTGCTGTTGACGTAGTTGCCCATGTGTCAATCCGTCAGAAGATGACGATGGCTCCCAGCCCCGCCAGGAAAATTCCGCCGGTGGCGATCAGCATGGGCAGCCTCAACGCGGGCGCGCCCAGCGTGGCCGCCATCCCGCATTTGGTCAGGGTGTTGCTGAGCGCCGCGATGACGATGGCGTGAATGGCCACGTCCGCGTCGCCGGTCTTGGCGTACTCGGACATCGACAGGGTGATCGCGTCGACGTCCGTAAGCCCGGCCAGCGCCGCCACGATGTAGATGCCCTTGCCGGAATAATTGAGTTGCACGATTTTCATCACCAGCAGGACCAGCGCAAAAAAGGCGGCGAATTTGGATGCCTCGGTCAGGCTGAAGGGGTTTTTCAGCGGCAGATCCCCGGTGCTGGAGATTTCGCGCTGCATGGCATTGCGGCGGCGGTAGAAAATCCAGGCGATGCCGCCCGCCGTGCAGCCCATGGCAATGCACGGAACCAGCAGGTCGGCCACCAGCGCCCGGTTGACCACCAACACCATGGCGATGATGCGGCCGAACATGATGCACCAGGCGATCAGGATGCCGCAGATCAGCGCCAGCGCCGCGCCGCTTCGCCTGTCCTCGCGGCTTTGGCGCGCGAAGGAAAGCGTGACGGCGGTCGACGACACCAGCCCGCCGGTGAGACCCGTGAGCATGGTCCCCCTGCCGGCGCCCAGCCAGCGCGTGGCCACGTAGCCGACCAGCGACAGGCTCGAGATCAACAGCACCAGCAGCCACAGGGAGTAGGGATTGAGCGCCTGCCATGGATCAATCGGATGGTTCGGCAGCAACGGCAGGATGATGAAGGTGGCGATCATGAGGCGCAAGCCGGCGAAGACGTCATCCCAGCCGAGCTTGTCGAGAAAGCTGTGCAGCGGATGCTTGTAGGCGAGCACCGCCGCGGTGATAACCGCAAGCCCAATGGCCAGATCACGGTAGCCGAAGGTGACCATCGCGCCGAGCAGGCAGACGGCGATGGCGGCGATCTCGGTGGTCAATCCCAGCGATTTGGGCTGGACGCGCGCGCCGAGCACGTAGGCGGACAGTATGCACGCGGCTACCGTGACGAGCGCCGCCACCAGCAGCCACGGCATGAGCAAAATGCGCGACAGCCAGCCCGCCACGGCGCCGACCTCCGCGACCAGGATGAACGTGCGCAAGCCGCTGCCGGCGATGTCCTGCTCCTCGTTCTTGCGTTTTTCCCGCTCGATGCCGATGAGCGCGCCGATGAGCAACGCCGTGCCGAAATCCTCGACCGCGGTCAGATCCAGAGCCTGCTGCATGACCTGATATTAGCAGACAAACCGCGGCCGGCCCGCTGTCGTCATTGACCGCAATCAATTGACGCTGTGAAACCGGGTTCGTATATTAGCCATCGGTAACAGGTGCCCGATGGAGCCATTCCACCGGGTGAAACGGGAAGTCCGGTGCGTTGAAACAGCACACAACCATGCCGGCGCTGCCCCCGCAACGGTAGGCGAAAAACGCGGATCAAACGACCACTGCGCTTCAGGCGCGGGAAGGCGATCCGCCGAACCTTGAGACAAGGTTCATTCGCGAGCCCGGAGACCGGCCTGTGCCACAACCATTCCGTCACGGCGGGCGACGCGAGGGTGGCGCAGGTTCTCATCTTCCGCCGCCTTTACCCCCCTCAGTGCCGGTCGACATACATTTGATTTTCAGTGCGGTGGGCACTGCGGGGAGGAGTCATGTTGCAGCGGTCCGAGGCGTTGCTTTTTTGCGCGTTTGTGTTTTTGCCCGCCGCCAGCCGGGCGGAAGAACCGGAGAGTCTGGCGCCGGTGGTGGTCTCCGCCACGCGTTCCTCGGAATACAGCGTCACGACACCGGCGAACATCTGCATCATCGACCGCACGGAGATCGAAACCAGCGGCGTAACCAATCTCGCCGACCTGCTGCGCGGCCACGCCGGCATACAGATTTCCGATCTGTTCGGCGACGGCAGCCGTCCCACCGTCAGCATGCGCGGCTTCGGCGGCAACGCGCAGGCCAACACGCTGATCCTTGTCGATGGCCGCCGGCTCAACAACGCCGACCTCGGCAATCCCGATCTCAATACCATCCCGCTGGAGGACATCGAGCGCATAGAGATCGTCGAGGGCAGCGGCGGCACGTTGTTCGGCGATCAGGCGGTGGCGGGCGTCATCAACATCATCACCCGCGCGCCGCGGAAACTGCGCGCGCGCGCCGCGGTACAGGCGGGCAGCTACGATCACCACGATGAGTCCATAATGGTGGAGGACCGGCACGACAACGGCATCGGCTATCGTTTCTCCGGCGTCAAACGCGACAACGACAACTATCGCCGGAGCAACGACTCGGATTTCGACAGCCTGAGCGGCAAGCTGGACTATCGCGGCGCGCAAGGCGGCGCGTTCCTCGAGTACCAGTCCATTTTCGAGAACCTGCAAACCCCGGGCGCGCTGTTTCTCGATCAAATCGCCGTGGATCGTAAACAACCCTTGAATCCCGGAGACTTCATCAAGACCCGCACCGACGCGGCCCGCGCGGGCTTCAACTTCGACCTGGCCCATGGCTGGGAGGCGCAGGCCGAGTTGACCAACCGCTACAGCGGCGCCAGCGGCGTGCTCAGCGTGGGTGGTGTCGGCGGGCCGGTACTCACCAAGCGCCATCATCAGGAATTCACGCCCCGGATTTATCACCGCTGGGACACGGGCGACGGCGAGGCGTTGCTGACGATCGGCGCCGATGTTTACGCCACGCGCTTTTTTCTCAATTCCATTCTGGGAACGATCGACGACAAACAGAACCAATATTCCGGTTATGCGCGGCTCATCTACCCGTTGAACCGGGATCTGTCGCTGACCGTGGGCCACCGGCAGGCGCGTGTGACCAATGACATCACCGGCGCGCTGCTGCCGCCGCACACCGGGATCGACGATGACGGCGGCGCTAGCGAGCTCGGCCTGTCTTATCAATACTCACCGGCGCTGCGGCTGTTCGGGCGGGTGGAGACCAATTACCGCTTCGTGCTGGCCGATGAATACACCAGCGCCAGCTTCGGCGGTGAAATCCCAACCGCACAGAAGGGCCGCTCGGCGGAATTCGGCGGCGCCTGGGAGGGACGGGCGGTGGCGGCCAGCGTGACCGGCTACGTGCTCGATCTCAAAAATGAAATTGATTTTGACCCGGTCAAGTTCATCAACACCAACATCGGCGGCACCCGGCGTGTCGGCGTGATCGCCGAGGCGCGCTACACGCCGTATGCGCCGCTGACTTTTTCGATGCATTACGGCTTCGTCGATGCCGGGATCACCGACGGGCCGTCGGCGGGACTGGACGTTCCCTTCGTCGCCGCCCATACCGGCTCGGTGGGCGCGGAGTATCGCTTGCCGCACAACTTCACCGCCTATCTCGACGTCTATGGGATCAGCGACCGCACCGCGGTCGGCGATTTTGCCGGCACCCTGCCGGGGGCGCCCGGTTACGTGATCGGCAATTTCAATCTGGGCTGGCGGTGGCGGGGACTGGAGGTCAACATGCGCATCAACAACCTGCTGGACAAGGATTATTCCGACAATGCCCAGACCGGTTTCCGCGCGCCGCTGTTCATTACCGAAACCGCGCGCTTCCCGTCGCCCGGAAGGAATTTTCTGGTTACGGTAGGCTATACCTACGACTAGCAGGTTTGGACATGGGCAACAGATTATCCAAAATCACCACCCGCACCGGCGATGACGGCGCCACCGGCCTTGCCGATGGATCGCGTGTTTCCAAGACCGATCCGCGGATTGTCGCCATTGGTGAAGTCGATGAGTTGAACTGCTGGTTGGGACTGTTGCTCGCCGAGACGCTGCCGGAATCGTTGCGCAAACACCTTGCGGAGGTCCAGCATGAGTTGTTTGATCTGGGCGGGGGGGTGTCGTTGCCGGGCGCAAGCATGATCGGCGCCGCCCAGGTGGCACGGCTGGAGGCGGCGAGCGCGGAGTTGAACGCCACGCTGCCGCCGCTGAAGGAATTCACATTGCCGGGCGGCAGCCGCGCGGCGGCCATCTGTCATCTGGCGCGCGCCGTGTGCCGGCGGGCGGAACGCGCGGTATGCGCCCTGCATGTCCGTCAACCGTTGGCCGACCAGACCATGATTTACCTGAACCGGTTGTCGGACCTGTTGTTCAACGCCGCCCGCATCCTGGCGCGGGCGGAGGGCGCGGAAAAATTATGGCGCAACCCGCGTCGGGTCTAGCCTGCTAAAATGGAACGAATGAGGAGAGCCACCATGCGCAACAAAACGCTCGTACTCGTGCTCACATGGATCGGACTGGCCGCCCTGGCGCGCCTGCTGCCGCACCCGCCCAACGTCACCCCGGTGGCGGCGATGGCGCTCTTCGCCGGCTGTTACCTGGCGGATCGGCGCTGGGCCTGCGCCGTGCCCTTGCTGGCGATGCTGCTGACCGACGTCGTGCTCGGTTTCCACAGCACCCAGCCTTACGTCTATGCGGCCTTCCTGCTGATGGTTGGGCTGGGGAGATGGCTGTCCCGGCATTACGCGACGGGCAACATCGTGCTCGCCAGCCTGTCGGGGTCGCTGCTTTTTTTCGCGCTCACCAATTACGGCGTGTGGGCGACGCAGAACATGTATCCGCACACGGCGGCGGGGCTTGTACTTTGCTACATCGCCGCGTTGCCGTTCTTCCACTACACCGCGCTGGGGGATTTGTTCTACAGCGCGCTTTTGTTCGGCACGGCGGCATTGCTGCTGCGGCCGCGCGCAGTAAACGCGGCGCAATCCATCTGACGGGTGGATGCACAACGTTGCGAGAGGAGCAACGGCGCAGATGACCCTCGCGGTAGTTTTGCATCAGCCGCCGGCGTTTATTTTTTAATCAACTCCAGGATCTTGTCGCTGCGCTTGATGTCGAGGCGGCCGAGAAAGGTATTGCCCAGCAACGGCTCCGCCGGACTGTCGCCGTCGATCACGATGGCCTGCACGTCGTTCAGCGCGATATCGCCGACGGTGACCTTTTTCAACGTGACCCCGTAGGCCTTGACGATTCCGGAGGCGGTGCGGGCGGTGCCCGATTTGCCGTCCACCCTGTAGTCGATGCCCAGGCGTTTGGCGGTCTCCCGGTTCATCGCCAGCGTCGTGGCGCCGGTGTCCACCAGGAACTTCACGCTATAGCCGTTGATGGTGCCATCGGCGAGATACATGCCCTGCGCATCCGGCCCAATCTGCACTATCGTCCCTTCGGGCGGCGCCATGGCCGCGATGCTGGTGCTGGCGCCGACCTGATAGGTGGTCTGCCTGCCCGCGATCTCGATCACCGCCTCCTTGCTGTTGGCGCTGATGAGCTTGATGCCGTCGGCGCGCGTCTCGCCCACCTTGAGGACCTGCGGCCTGCCGTCAATCTCCACGACCGCCTTGTCCTTGAACAGGCCGACGACATCGATCTTGTCGACGGCCGCCGCCGGCAGGGCGGTGATCAGCAAAAAAATGACGGCTACTTGACGCATGTCAAACCCACCAGACCGATAATGTTGCATTTTGAGACGGTTTGACCGCTGATTCCAGCGAAAAATTTGCCGCGGACTTGCGGTCCCATATCCGGATTGAGACTATAATAATCGAGCAACATCATACGCATTGAAGAATCCATATCATTCACCTGGGAGGCATTGCAGCATGCATCCGGGCCATACGGTTCCTCACGACCCGGAACGGGCAAACCGCCAACTCAACCGGGCCTGGGAGCAATTCATAGGCAGCGGCCGGATCCGCGGCGAATCCCCGCCGCGCCCGGTCATCCTGGAAAGCTGGGAGCGTTCACGGCAGCGGGGCATCGACCCGGTCGCCGAACGCGCGCCCACGCGCATCACGCTGGAGGAAATCGAGGAGATCCTTGCGACCCAGACGCTGGGACGCGCGGGTGGCGAGGTGTTGCAGACCTACGCGCAGATGATTCACGCCTCCGGCCACGTCATCGTGCTGGCCGACGCGCAGGGCCGCATCCTGCACAGCGTCGGCGATCGCGACACGCGCGATCACCTGGAGCGCATCAATTTCCGCCCTGGCGGCCTGTGGTCGGAGGACATCGTCGGCCCCAACGGCATCGGCACGCCGTTGTGGCTGGGACGTCCGGAAGTGGTGTTCGGTTCCGAGCATTACTGCCGCGGCTGGCAGCCGTGGGTGTGCTACGGCAGCCCGGTGCGCGATCCCGCCGGCGGCACGGTGCTCGGCGCCGTGGACATCACCGGCCCCGCGCGCCACGCGCACATCGAGACCATGGCGCTGACCGTCGCCATTGCGCAGGCGGTCGAGCACAAACTGCAGCAGGGGTCCTGGCGCGATCGCGAAATCCTGCGCACCCGTTATCGCGCGCTGGAACGGCGCTGGCCGGCGGACGGTCTGCTGCTGCTCGACAGGAACGGCGGCGTGCTGGAAATGAATCAACAGGCCGCCCGCCAGATGGGATGGGAGGCGGCGGCGATCATGAACCGCGCGCTGGACCTCCTCAATCCGCAGCTGTGGGACATCGTGCGTTCTCTTTGCCACGGCCGGCAGGGCGACGATCTGGAAGTCGCCTGCTTTCTTGAGAACGGCAGCGGCGCCCTGCGCCTGCACGTGGAGCCCGCGTACCACGACCGTCGGCTTTTGGGTTACGTGCTGGTGTTCATGGAAAAGATGTTCGCCCGGCACAAGCCGTCAACACCGGACGAATCCGCGCCGCCGGCCCGGCGCCCCCTGCGGCTGCGGGAACTGGAGGATGAGATCATCCGCCAGGCGCTGGCCGCCGCGGACGGTTCCATCACCCTGGCCGCGAAGCGGCTGGGCGTGAATCGCAGTACCATTTACCGCCGCATCAAGCAGCGGTACACGGCGGACGATGACAATGAGTGAAGACAAGCGTTACCCCGTGCCGCCGGAATTCAAGGCGCGCGCCTACATCAACCGCGAGCAGTACGAGCAGATGTACGCCCGCTCGCTCAAGGATCCGGAAGGCTTCTGGGGCGAGCAGGCGGAGGAATTCCTGACCTGGACGCGGCGCTGGAACAAGGTCTGCGACTGGTCCTTCGTGGACGACGTGCACGTCCGCTGGTTCGAGGGCGCGCAGCTCAACGTCGCCTACAACTGCCTCGATCGTCATCTCGCCAGGCGCGGCAATCAGACCGCCATCATCTGGGAGGGCGACGACCCCAAGGTCCAGAAGCGCATCACCTACCGCGAACTGCACGCCGAGGTCGGCAAATTCGCCAACGTGCTGAAGTCGCTGGGCGTCAGGGCCGGCGATCGCGTGTCGATCTACCTGCCCATGATCCCCGAGGCGGCCGTGGCCATGCTGGCCTGCGCCCGCATCGGTGCCATCCACTCCGTCGTCTTCGGCGGTTTCTCCCCCGGCGCGCTGGAGAGCCGCATCCTCGACTCCGATTGCAAGCTGCTGGTCACCGCCGATGAGGGGCTGCGCGGCGGCAAAAAGGTGCCGCTCAAGGCCAACGCCGACACGGCGCTGGCCAACTGTCCAAACGTGCGCAACGTGGTGGTCGTGCGCCGCACCGGCGGCATGGCGCCGTGGACGCCAGGGCGCGACGTCTGGTATCACGAGGCGATGGCCGCCGCGGCCGCCGACTGCCCGGCGCAGCCCATGGACGCGGAGGCGCCGCTCTTCATCCTCTACACCTCCGGCTCCACCGGCAAGCCCAAGGGCGTGCTGCACGCCTGCGGCGGCTATCTGCTGTTCGCCGCCATGACGCACAAATACGTCTTCGATTATCACGACGGCGACATCCACTGGTGCACCGCCGACGTCGGCTGGGTGACCGGCCACTCCTATATTCTTTACGGGCCGCTCGCCAACGGCGCCACCACGCTGATGTTCGAGGGCATCCCCACCTGGCCGGACGCCGGCCGCTTCTGGCAGGTGATCGACAAGCACAAGGTCACCATCTTCTACACCGCGCCGACCGCGATCCGCTCGCTGATGGCGCAGGGCGACGAGTTCGTCACCCGCACCAGCCGCAAGTCGCTGCGCATCCTCGCCTCCGTGGGCGAGCCGATCAACTCGGAGGCCTGGGAGTGGTACCACCGCGTCGTCGGCGAGCACCGCTGCCCGATCATGGACACCTGGTGGCAGACCGAGACCGGCGGCCATCTCATCACACCGCTGCCCGGCGCGACCGAACTGAAGCCCGGCTCGGCGACGCTGCCGTTCTTCGGCATCGAGCCCGCCATCGTCGACAACAAGGGCGTGGAATTGCAGGGCGCGGCGGAGGGCAATCTCTGCATGAAGCGCTCCTGGCCCGGCCAGATGCGCACCGTCTACGGCAACCACCAGCGCTTCGTCGATACCTACTTCAAGATGTACCACGGCTACTATTTCACCGGCGACGGCGCGCGCCGCGACAAGGACGGCTACTACTGGATCACCGGCCGCGTCGACGACGTCATGAAGATCTCCGGCCACCTGATCGGCACCGCCGAGGTGGAAAGCGCGCTCGATCTGCACCCGGCGGTGGCGGAGTCCGCCGTGGTCGGCTACCCGCACGAGATCAAGGGGCAGGGCATCTACGCCTACGTGACGCTCAAGGTCGGCATGCGGCAGACCGACGACCTGAAGAAGGAACTGGTGCAGCACGTGCGCAAGACCGTCGGCCCCATCGCCACGCCGGACGTCATCCAGTGGGCGCCGGGCCTGCCCAAGACCCGCTCCGGCAAGATCATGCGCCGCATCCTGCGCAAGGTCGCGTCCAACGAGCTCGACAACCTGGGCGACACCAGCACGCTCGCCGATCCGGCGGTGGTCGATGATCTGATCACCAACCGCGCGCACAAATAGCCGCCCTGCATGATCGTCATCCTCAAGCCCGACACGGACAAGAAGGGCGCGGCCTACCGGCGGCTCAGCGACTACCTCGCGCACCTGCCCAATATAACGTCCCGCATCCACGAGGAAGTGGGCACCCAGCAGACGCTGACGGAGATCTACCTCGTCGGCGACACCAGCACGCTCGACCAGAAGGAAATCGAGGCCTTCGAGGTCGTCGATCGCGTCGTGCGCGTGTCGCGCGAATACCGCGTGCTCGGCCGCCACAAGGACGACACCCGCGCCGGCGGCTTCGAATACAACGGCGTCACCTTCAGCCAGGACAACTTCCACGTCTTCGCCGGCCTGTGCGCGGTCAGCACGCGCGAGCACGTCGAGCAGATGTGCAGGGCGCTGCAGGCCCACGACCATGTGTGCACGCGCATGGGCGCCTACAAGCCGCGCACCAACCCCTACGCCTTCCAGGGCCACGGCAAAAACTGCCTGCCGTACGTGTTCGAGCTGGCGGGCAAGTACGGCATCAAGGTCGTGGCGATGGAGATCACCCACGACGCCCACATCGCCGAGATCGGCGAGGCGCTGGAGCGCGCCGGCAACCCGACCGGCGTCATGCTGCAGATCGGCACGCGCAACACGCAGAACTTCGAGCTGCTGAAGAGCGCCGGCCGCCAGCGCCGGTTCCCCATCCTGCTCAAGCGCGGCTTCGGCATCACGCTGGAGGAATCGCTGAATGCGGCGGAATATCTGGCGAGCGAGGGCAACCACAACGTCATCTTCTGCCTGCGCGGCATGAAGACCAACATGGGCGACCCGCACCGCAACCTGGTCGACTTCGCCCACGTGCCGGTGGTGAAGCGGCTCACGCACATGCCGGTGTGCATCGACCCCTCGCACTCCGTCGGCAGCCGCGCCGTCGCGCCGGACGGCATCCCCGATCTGTTCCATGTCACCGCGCAGGGCGTCATCGCCGGCGCCAACATGGTGCTGATCGATTTCCACCCCGATCCGGCCAGGGCGCTGGTCGATGGCCCGCAGGCACTGACCCTGGAAGAACTGCCGTGGTTTCTGGAAGACGTGAAGCTCGCCCGCGACACCTACGAACGCCGCCGCAAGCTCGCCGCCAAAAATTAATAATTAGATGGTGTTCAGCAGCTTGCGCAAACGCACAGCAGTCTGTTCGCGATCCAGACGCGAAGCGCCAACATCCAGCATCAAAGTTTCCCAGTCGTCGCTGTCAGACGTGGGTTCCACGCCATTGAAGCGAAGAAACAGGATCGCCGACATCATGGCTGTGCGCTTGTTGCCATCGATGAAAGCGTGATTGCGGCAAACGTAAAACAGATAGGCGGCTGCTACTTCGATTAGATCGGCATATACCGA